>JADFXS010000011.1 GCA_015233515.1 Deltaproteobacteria bacterium
TCAGGTTTGATTGACTGGCGTTTACGTCAAGACCCGCGGGTGACGGTTGTGGAAAAAACCAACGCCCGATATCTGACCGCCGAGCAGGTCGGCTGCAATTTCGATCTGGCGGTGATAGACGTATCCTTCATTTCCTTGAATTTGATCCTGCCCTCGGTCATAAATCTGGTCAAACCCGGTGGTGATCTTTTGGCGATGGTCAAGCCCCAATTCGAAGTCGGAAAGGAGAATGTGGGGCGAGGGGGCGTAGTTCGTGATCCGGAGACGCAAAAAACAGCGGTCGAAGCTGTGGCCAAAAATGCCCTGGTTTTGAACCTGGAAGTTCTCGGCGTTGCCCCGGCGCGCATTAAAGGCCCCAAAGGCAACCAGGAATTTTTTTTATGGTTGCGGGTCCGATCGGAAAATGGCGCCGATCATGGCGATCACCAGATGGTTGACGAAATCATCCCCGGATCATCCGATCGGGAGCTTGATCGTAATTAACATGGGATTTTGTTTTTTTCGTCAAATCAGAGATTTCTCGCTTTTCTTTAGCGGTCTGTCGCCGGTTTTCATAAATGAGCATCGCCGCCAGAGTGACTAAACATGCACCGGAAGCAGCTAAAGTGTACATAGACTCTTCTCCTTGATTAATTTGTATGATAAATGAGGCAAAGTTGATGCCAAGGGTCTAGGGTATATGATTACCGGCGGTTTTTCTAAAATTGGTTTCGACCGCGGTATATCCTTTTGAATTGTTGGACCCCGGTTACTTATTTCCAGCAGAGAGGTGAACAAACATGAGTTTAGCCCAACGAATCAGCCAGATCGCCCCATCACCCACTTTAGGTTTGGACGCTAAAGCCAAGGCCTTGAAAGCCTCCGGCCTGGACATCATCAGTTTTGGCGTCGGCGAACCCGACTTCAATACGCCTGAACACGTCAAAGCCGCGGGAATTAAGGCTATTGAAGATAATTTTACCAGGTACACCCAAGTGGAAGGCATACCGGACCTGAAAGCCGCCATTGTGGCCAAATTCGTTCGGGACAACGACTTAAACTTCGCACCGGACCAAGTGGTGGTCAGTTGCGGCGGAAAACATACTTTGTACAATTTGGCCCAGGTCATGTTTCAATCCGGAGATGAAGTTATTATTCCCGCTCCTTACTGGGTGTCTTATCCACCCATTATATTGCTGGCCGGAGCTAAACCGGTCATTGTACCCACACTGGAAACCAACGGCTTTAAAATGAACGCCGACCAGTTGGCTCAGTATGTGACTACCCGGACCAAAGCGATTATTCTCAACTCGCCGTCCAACCCTACCGGTTCGGTATATACCCGCCAGGAATTGGCGGCTCTGGCCGAAGTTGTTCTTAAAAACAACCTGTGGGTCATATCGGATGACATTTATGAAAAGATTTTGTACGGCGATAACAAATTCTGCAACATGGCCAATCTCGCGCCGGAGCTAAAAGAAAAAACCATCATCGCCCATGGCTTGTCCAAAACATACGCCATGACCGGATGGCGGATAGGATTCATGGCTGGTCCCAAGGAAATAGCCTCGGCCGTGACCAAACTGCAAAGTCAATCGACTTCCAACCCGTGTTCCATTGCTCAGAAGGCGGGAGTGGCTGCTTTGAACGGGCCGCAGGACTCGGTGAGCACCATGGTCGCGGCTTTTGACCAGAGACGGCGCTGCCTGGTTGAAACCTTGAACGCCATGCCAGGCGTGACTTGTAATGATCCGGGAGGGGCTTTCTATGTGTTCCCCAGGGTTTCGGCCTACTATGGTCGGTCGGTTGGCGGCCGGATGATAAACGGTTCGTCAGACCTGGCGGATTATCTGCTGGAGGAAGCAAAAATCGCCGTGGTTCCGGGATCGGCTTTCGGGGATGATACCTGCGTTCGATTGAGTTACGCCATTTCCCTGGAAGATAACCGCAAGGGATTGGATCGGATGGTCGCGGCTTTGGAACGCTTGAAATAGGTCGAAGTTTTGCGGATAAAACTTTATCGTCTATATGCCGGCTTCAGATGATGCCAATTTTTAGTTGCGTTCTCCGCCTTGGCTGGTGGATGCCGTGACCGCCATTAAATATCTATCCAGGCGTTTGATTATTGACGCTTGATTAGCTGAGCCGGCCAACGGTGGAGAAACTTCCAGGATGGAATTAATTGCTTTCAGGCGACCGTCGGCCGGCACGGTTTTTCCTTGACGGCCGAGTCGGCCTGACCTACAGGGCGTGGTTATGAAATGTTTTTTTTGCAGTAAGCCGCTGGATATCGAAGGCAAGGTTTCCTTTAGGGAACTCTGCCCCCATTGCGGTATGGATGTCCATGTTTGTCGGAACTGCGAGTTCTACGACCCGGGACGGGCAAGCTATTGTCGGGAACCGGGAGCTGAAAAAGTTAGGGACGTGGAAGCCAGAAATACGTGTGAATATTTTGTTTTGTCCCGGAAAGCTTCCGGACCAGCCGACGAATTGGCTAAAGCTAAGGAAGCTTTGGAAAATTTATTCAAAAAGAAGTGAAAAAATGCCTGCACAAAAATTGAGCCGTAAAGAATTATTGAAGACTCCCGACGAATTTTTGACTGTTTCGGAAAGGGCCATCAGTTACGTTACCGAACATTCCAAGGAGTTCACCACAGGTCTATTGGTAATTCTGGCCGTTCTGGTGATTTTCCTGGGGGGCAGATGGTATAGTAATTATACTACCGAAAAAGCCTTAGCCGCCTACAATTTGGCTGTCGCGGACATAACCAGGGATAAAAAGCTGGACCTGCCGAGCATGGAAGCCGCCATCAAGGCTTTAGACCAGGTTACGGTCCAACACTCCGGAACAGCACCGGCTCGTTACGCGTTGTTAGACTTGGCTGATTTGTATTACCGATCCGGCCAATACGCAAAAGCCGAAAATGCTTACCAAAAATTCTTGGATGGTCTAAAATCCCAGGAAGAAAGTGTCAAACCTTTGGTCTTGGACGGTTTGGCCCACGCTTTGGAAGCCCAAGGGAACCTGGCCCAGGCGGCGGCCAAATGGGAGCAAATTATCGCTCTGCCCGGTGATCTTATGAAAGCGGAAGCATATTCTTCCCTGGGGCGGGTATATCAAGCCCAGGGACAAGCGGAAGCCTCCCGTAAGGCCTACCGGGAATTGGTTTCCGGATATCCCAATACTATCCAAGCCAACCTGGCTAGAACCAAAATCCCCGGTTTGGGGAAGTAACGCTTAGGTCTTTCTCCCCGAAGATGGACGTTATTCGACCTGATTCTTGCTCAGCGGCGAAAATCAGGTTCTTTCACGATTTATCGAACATATCGGCGAGCGCTTTACCTATGGCTCGTTGCGGGGGGCTTCAATATTTTCGACCGATAATTTCATCCAGTGGCGTATGGACTGTTTCGTCTATGGAAAAATTCCTGGACAGCGAGGCTTGCTCCAACTGATTTTAACCTAATGAGATATAGCTAGATCTGTATTATTCCTGGCCATATCCTGGGTCGGCAGCCCTGGCGGACGACATTATATTGTGGTTTCGGCTTGACGCCTGGGTTGAAATCGATTATGTAAGCAAGGCCATGTGTATATGGTCCCGGGGGGTCTCTATACGGTTTCGAGATTACCGGGGCTAAATTTTTTTATACGCGATTGTGCTTATTTCGGGCAAGGAAGCATATCAACTTGCCGGGTAGGCAGATTGCCTGAGCGTATTGAGGTTAATTACCGATCAAAGCTTCCGTGGCTTTATTCGCTTCCGATCCGGTGGGACTCTGATTTATGAGGACAGCCGGAAGGAGGAGTTTTTCGAAGACTCTTGGTGACCCGGAAGCCTAATCGCGCTGATTATTTTTTAGGAATTCGACTTAATGTCATTTAATGGATTGAATGGATCAGAAACTCGTGAGTGACCAACAAAGCACCGTCATCGCCCAGAGACAGGAAAAAGCCCTGGCTCTTAAAGAGCAGGGAGTTCGACTACATCCTAACCATTTTCGTCCCACATTCGCTATCGGTGAATTGCGGCGGCGTTTTTCCGATGTTGCGGCCGAGGAACTTGAACTGGTTGAAACCAAGTTCATATTAGCCGGTCGTATCATGGCGAGAAGGGATTACGGCAAGTCCACCTTCTTCGATCTCCAGGACCATAGCGGTCGAGTTCAGGTATATATTAGAAAAAACGACATTTCGGAATCCCAGTTCAGTCTGTGCAAAAAAATCGACATCGGCGATATCGTCGGCGTGACGGGTCGTATCTTCAAAACAAAGACGGGAGAATTGACGCTTCTGGTTTCCGATTTAGAATTGGTGACCAAATCCATGCTCCCATTACCTGAAAAATATCATGATCTCAATATCGAGACTAGATATCGTCAACGGTACCTGGACTTGATCATGAACAACGAAGCCCGCGAAGTTTTCCGGCTGCGGACCAAAGTGGTATCCCTGGTCCGCAAGTATCTGGAAAACCTGGAATATTTGGAAGTGGAAACCCCGATGATGCAAGCCATTCCCGGTGGAGCCACGGCCAAACCCTTTGAAACTTATCATCATGCCTTGGATATGAAGCTTTATTTACGAATCGCACCGGAGCTTTATCTGAAGCGGCTGTTGGTCGGCGGCTTCAACCGGGTATTTGAACTCAACCGGAATTTTCGAAACGAAGGCATATCAACCCAGCATAATCCCGAGTTTACCATGTTGGAATTCTATCAATGCTACGCCACGTTTCATGATCTAATGGATTTAACCGAAGATATGTTTTCCTGGATCGCCCGAGAGATCAAAGGCACGGAGACCTTTATTTACCAAGGGCAAGAGGTTCGCTTGGCTCGGCCATGGCGCCGAATCGGTTTTCACCAATCGCTAGTCGAAATCGGTGGTATCTCTCCTGAAGCGCTCACCGACCTGGACAAAGCCCTGGAGATTGTCAATGACCTTGGCGCGCCCATGCCCAAACGTGAAGTTTTGGGTAAAGTCCTGGCCAAAATATTCGATTTGCTCGTGGAGCCTAAACTGACCGACCCTACGTTCATCACCCACTATCCCGCCGATATCAGTCCCTTGGCTCGTCGCTCGGATAATGACCAGACCCTGACCGACCGTTTTGAACTCTTTATTGTCGGCCGGGAAATGGCCAACGGTTTTTCCGAGTTAAACGACCCTCTGGATCAGCGTGAACGTTTTCTGGCCCAGGTGGCTGAACGTGAAGCCGGCGATGAAGAGGCTCAGTTCATGGATGAAGATTATGTGCGCGCCTTGATGTATGGCATGCCGCCGGCGGCCGGTGAAGGAGTGGGCATCGATCGTCTGGTCATGCTCCTGGCCGACGCCGCGTCCATAAAAGATGTAATTCTCTTTCCGCACCAGCGTCCCGAGAAGCTAGGGGTATAATAGAACCGTGGCCGTGGAGGCTTTCATAGGCTGGCGGTACCTCAAAGCCAAGAGAAAACAAACCTTCATTTCTCTGATCACTTTTATGTCCATGGCTGGGGTTGCGTTGGGAGTCACGGCCCTCATCGTGGTTCTTGCGGTCATGACCGGCTTCCAGGAAGATCTGAAAAATAAAATATTGGGAGTCAACTCCCATATCGTGATATTGAAATACGGCGACCCCATGGATAATTATCGTGAATTGCTTTCGAAAATATCCAAGCATTCCGGGGTGGTCTCGGTTGACCCTTTTATATACAACCAAGTGATGCTTTCCGCTCTTGGGGGGGTGACGGGAGCGGTCCTTCGCGGCTTGGATGTTGATTTGGCCATCGAGCATGGTCATATCAAATCCATAATGAAAGCCGGTCGCTTGGAAGATCTTAAGAATCCGGTAACCAGCGGGACCGTTACAATGCCCACGGCGCTGATCGGTTCTGAACTGGCTCGACAATTGGGAGTCATTAAAGGTGATGCGATCAAGGTTATAGCGCCCTTGGGGCAGGTGACGCCGTTGGGCGGCCGAGCCCCGAAAGTCAGAAGTTTTCGAGTTATAGGGATTTTTGAATCCGGCATGTATGAGTATGACTCTACCTTGATTTATGTCGCCTTGGACCAGGCCCAGGATTTTCTGACGCTTGGCAACACGGTGACCGGGCTTGAAGTTAAGGTCGATGATATTTACAAGGCGGGCAATATCCGCCAAGCCATCATCGAGACCTTGGGGACTTCATTTTGGGCCAAAGACTGGATGCAAATGAACAGGAATCTTTTTTCCGCGTTGAAACTGGAAAAAGTGGCCATGTTCATTATTTTGACCCTGACGGTCCTTGTGGCCGCTTTTAATATCATTTCGACCTTGACCATGGTTGTCATGGAAAAAACTCGGGATATCGCTATATTGATGTCTATGGGCGCCACGAAACGAACCGTGATGACCATATTTATTTTTCAAGGGTTAATCATCGGCTTGCTGGGAACTATCGTGGGTTTGGCCGGCGGAGTAACATTATGCCAATTATTGGCCAAATATCAGTTCATTAAACTGCCTGGAGATATCTACTATATAACGACCTTACCAGTCAGAATGGAAACCGCTGACGTAGCCCTGATTACCTGCTCGGCAATTTTAATCAGTTTCCTGGCCACGTTATATCCGGCGTGGCAGGCTGCTCGGCTGAATCCGGTCGAAGCCCTGCGATATGAATGATCGATGACTAATAACCCCGACCATGGTATAATAGTAATTTCCGATCTGGTAAAAACATATGCCACCGGATCGACCAAGGTGGAAGTGCTCGCCGGACTGAACTTGATCGTCAAACGCGGCCAAACCCTGGCTATTGTCGGCGCTTCCGGGGTGGGTAAATCCACATTGCTCCATATTATGGGCACTTTGGACCGCCCTTCTTCCGGCCTTGTTCTTCTGGAAGGCGTTGATATCAGCCGGCAGGACGAAAAAAGCTTGGCTCGCTTACGAAATAATAAAATCGGCTTTGTTTTTCAATTTCATCATCTGCTAGCCGAATTCAACGCCTTGGAAAATGCGGCCATGCCGAGTTTGATAAATGGTTTGGGCAAGAAAGAAGCTTTTGCTCAGGCGGAAAAAATTTTAGTCCGTGTCGGCCTGAAAGATAGATTGACTCATAGGATCGGCGAATTGTCCGGCGGTGAACAACAAAGAGTTGCCGTCGCCAGGGCTTTGGTTATGAACCCGGATATTTTATTGGCGGATGAGCCCACCGGGAACCTTGATAGCCGGACCGGGCAACGCATTAACGAATTATTGATCGAGTTGAATGAAGAGAAAGGCTTGACGAGCGTAGTCGTTACTCATAATTATGATCTGGCGCATATGATGTCCCGTCAAATCCGGTTGGTGGACGGCCGGGCGGTTGAGGAAAGATAATATGAAAAAATATCCAATAGTTATTATGATGATTGTGTTGGCGTTGGCCACTTTGGCTTCGGCCAAGTCTTCCCGGATGGCCGTGGCTCCATTTACTATTCAGAGCCAGGAGGATCTGGGCTATCTTTCTGAAGGCCTGCAAGACATGATCAGCAACCAACTTCAACAAAAAGGTTTCGAGATCGTCCCGGCGGCGGAACTAACTAAAGCGTCAGGAGGCAAAAAGGCGATAATCAAAGATGAGGCTCAAGCGTTGGCCCTTGGGCGGCGTTTGAATTTGGATTACGTCATGTTTGGCAGTTTAACCAAAATCGGTAAACAGGTTTCATTGGATGCCCGGATGGTGGATGTAACCGGAGCCAAAAAAACCGTGGCGTTATCGGCTCAGGAAGAAAGTATTGATAAACTGTCCGTGGCCGTGGAAAAAATTACTCGAGAAATCGCCGGGCCGTCAGTAGCCGGACCTTCAGTCGCCGGAACCGCGGTGGCTGGTCCCACGGCCACTGGGCCGAAAGTGGCCAAAGTCCTCATCGAAGGTCAAAAGCGTATAGAACCTGATGCCATCAAACGCGTTTTACAGACTCAGCCTGGAGATGTCTATTCTGAGCAGAAAGTATCGGAAGACCTCCGCCGGGTTTTCGAAATGAGTTATTTCGAAGATGTCCGGGTTGATGCGGAAGATACTCCTCAAGGTAAAGTGATTAAATTTACGGTAGAGGAAAAACCGGCTATCGTCCAGATAGATTTCAATGGCAATGTGATGTTGGATCGAGACGCTTTGATGGGGGCTTTAGGTTACCATTTATACGCAATTATGGATGACCAGAAAATGAAGGAAAGCGTCGACGGTCTGAAAAAACTTTACCGGGAAAAAGGCTATTATAAAGCGGACATTAAATATACCACCGAGACTCAAGCGCCTAAAACCGTAGCGGTAAAATACGTTATCGACGAAGGCAGTCGCTTGTATGTAAAGAGTATTGAATTCATCGGGAATAAAGAATTTTCCAGCCGACAGCTTCGCGGCCAAATGGAAATCAAGGAACGATGGTTTTTATCCTGGATTACCGACAGCGGGATATTGAAACAGGATATATTAAAAGATGACGTCACCAGATTGATGTCGTTTTACTTGAATAACGGATACATCAAAGCCAAGGTCGGCGATCCGGATACTATTATTGAAGATGATGGCTTGATTCTCAGATTTCCTATAGAAGAAGGACCGCAATTCAAGGTTGGCAAAGTATCCATAGAAGGCGATCTGATTTTTCCTGAAGAAACCGTGCTTCAGAAGCTAAAAATTACTAAAGAGGAAGTTTATAATCAAGATGTGGCCCGTAAAGATCTAAAAACCGTTAAAGAGATGTATGCGGATGAAGGATATGCGTACAACCTGGTCACGCCTAAAATGAAGGAACATCCGGAAAATCAAACTGTAGATGTAGCTTTTTTTGTTGAAAAGAAGAATCTGGTTTCGTTTGAGAGAATCGATATTGTCGGTAATGACAAAACTCAGGATAAGGTCATCCGGCGAGAATTGAAAATAGTCGAAGGCGAGCAGTTTTCCGGCAATAACATGCGCCAGAGTTTGGCGGCTCTGAATCGTTTAGGCTATTTTGAGGATGTTCAGCTGAACACGGCTGATGGAAGTTCTGAAGACAAGATGAATATCAAAGTCGAACTCAAGGAACGTCCCACCGGCGCCTTTTCCGTTGGAGCGGGTTACAGCTCTTACAACAGCGTGTTCGGTTTGATACGTATCAGCCAAGACAACCTGTGGGGAACCGGCCGGAAACTGACTCTGCAAGGCTCCATGGGCGCCAAGGCCGACGAGTACATACTGAGTTATACTGATCCCTGGTTGTTTGATATGCCTCTGATGGGCGGGTTTGATGTTTTTTACAAAACCGATACCTTTAGCTATTATAGTAAATCGACTACAGGAGCTGCCCTGCGAGCCGGATTTCCTCTCTTCGAGGAAGTCCGTTTATCGGCCAGATACTTGTATCAAAAAATCAAGATTTACGACATAGATCCCGCCGCGGCGCAACTGATCCAGGACATGCAAGGCTGGTCCACCAGCAGCAGTGTTTCAGCTCAACTTCGCCGGGATACCAGGGATCGACTTTTCAACCCCACCTCTGGATCGGACAATTCTCTGACTGTAAGCCAAAC
The DNA here is from genome assembly GCA_015233515.1 of Deltaproteobacteria bacterium. The sequence continues at coordinate 9,507 of JADFXS010000011.1, forward strand.
CGGCGGTATTTTGGGTGGAACCCTCCACTACACCGAATACGTCGCCGATTCCGGTTGGTTCATTCCGACTTTTTGGGAAGGATGGACTGTCTTCTTGCGTGGTAAAGCTGGCGAACTGGTTCAAAACAAAAAAAATGGCCTGCCCATTTACGAGAAATACTATCTCGGTGGCATGAACAGCATCCGAGGTTATAATAACTGGTCCATTGCCCCTACGGATCCGACTACCGGCGACACCATAGGCGGTACCAAAATGATCCAATTCAACGCTGAACTCATCTTTCCGTTGATTAAAGAGGCCGGAATGATGGGGGTCGTGTTTTATGATATGGGCGATGCCTACGATAAATGGTCCCTTAGCAATTTGCGGCGCAGCTACGGCGGCGGTATCAGATACTACAGCCCCATGGGACCGTTGCGCCTGGAATACGGTGCACCGTTGGATCGCAAGCAAGGTGATCCTTCCGGGCGATGGGAATTCGCCGTCGGAACATTCTTTTAATGTTTAATCAAGATTGTCTATATAACGATTGGGAGGTATGAGATGATTAAGAACCACAAGGCTATAACCCTTTTGATTGGAATAGCCCTGATTTTCGGGTTGGCGGGTTTCCCGGCTCTTGTCCAAGCTGCCGGTGAAGTAACCAAAATTGGCATTTTTGATTTACAAAAAGCCATCAATACTTCGAAAAAGGGTCAGTCCGCCAAAGCCAAGTTATCGTCCAAGTTTGAAAAGATGCAAAAAGAGCTTAAAAGCCGCGAGACGGAACTGGAAAGACTTCAGCAGGAACTCGAGCGACAGTCCTCGGCTCTCAGTTTGGACGCCAAGTTTGAAAAAGAGAAGTCCTTGAAAAGAAAAATGAGAGACTTCCAAGATTTATACCGTGATTACACTGCGGAAATGCAAAAAGACGAAGTGGAAACCACTCAGCCCATAGTCAACGAATTGATTAAAATCGCCAAAGATGTGGGCAAGGAAAAAGGATTCACCGTGATCCTTGAAGTCCAAAAATCAGGCATTGTTTATGCCCCTGGCGATTTGGACGTGACGGACGAAATCATTCGCCGTTTAGACGGTGGAAAATAAGTCCTGAAACCCGACGGAGCAGGCGGCTTTAATAAACCCGCTTGCTTCGTAACCACAGGATAGATTGTGTTACTGAATCCACCACGCCCCCTAAGTGACCTGGCTGATTATGTTCGAAGTCAGGTCATATCTCGTTTTACTGATCTAGGAAGTCCCGATCTGGACTTTGAGATCGGATCAGGCGGCGATATTGCCACCATGATTCGAGCTGTCTCCCCTATTGAAGCACTTGAACCAGGTAGTTTGACTTTCGCCGTCAACCAAAAATTTTTATCTCGAGTCGAAAGCTCTCCAGCGGCGGCGGTTATTCTTCCTTCGGGATTACGATCGGAATCCATACCTTATCTAACAGCCCCGGAACCACGTTTGGCTTTTTCCATAATTTTGGAACTGACCAGCCCTGGTCCGACCGTCATCCCGGGATTTCCCGGAAATGTCTGTTTCAAAGACCCAAATTCAGTATCTATCGGCCAAGACGTAATCATCGGTGATTTATGCTATATAGGACGAAATGTCCGCATCGGTCGAGGTACCCGGATTTATCCGACGGTATTTATCGACGATGAAGTATCTATCGGCGAAGATTGTTTAATTTATCCCCACGCCGCTATTTTCAAGAATACCCTCATCGGGCGCCATGTAATCATTCATTCCGGCGCGGTCATCGGCGATGATGGTTTCGGGTATAATCAGGTTCCCGATCTGAACCGAGGTCGACTGCATCACCTCAAAAATTATCATGCCGGTGGTGTGACTATAGAAGATTTTGTGGAAATAGGCAGCCAAGTGTGCGTTGATCGCGGCTTGGCCGGTCGGACGACTATCGGTTCCGGAACCAAGATCGACAATCTTGTCCAAATCGGACACAATTGTCAAATCGGTCAAGATGGCATAATTGTTTCCCAGGCCGGTCTGGCCGGACACGTCAGTTTGGGGAATAGGGTATTTGTGCTTGGACAATCCGGCTTCGCCCCGGGAGTCGCCGTGGGTGATGACGCCGTTATCGCCGGACAGGCGGGAGTCACTGGTGATATTCCGTCAGGCCGGGCGGTTTGGTCCGGGGTGCCTGCTCAAAAACAGGAACTGGAATACAGACAAAAAGCTATGGCTCGTCGAATGTTGCCCCGGGTTCAAGAATTATTGCAGGTCCTGAAAAATGCGAAATCCTTTGAGGATTTTAAAGCGAACCTTTTTAAAGCCTCGGAATTTCAAAAAATGGAAGGGGAATAAGGTATGGCTGAACTGTCGTCCCTAGATATCAATCAAATTATGCGTTTACTGCCACATCGTTATCCCTTTCTTTTGGTCGATCGTGTGATATCTTATGAACCACACCGAAATCTGCTTGCTTATAAGAATGTGACTTATAACGAACATTTTTTTCAAGGCCACTTCCCGGATAAACCGGTTATGCCTGGAGTATTGATTATCGAAGCCTTAGGTCAGGCGGGGGGGCTTTTGGCCTATTTGTCGGCCGGTTCCGAGGTCGAAGGACGCATAACTTACTTTATGGGCATAGACAAAGTCAAATTCCGTCAACCTGTAGAACCCGGCGATCGTTTGGATTTAAAGGTCGAATTGGTCCGTCCAGGAACTAAATATTGGAAACTTCACGGTGAAGCCAGAGTAGGCGATAAAAAAGTCGCGGAAGCCGAGTTGTTGGCCGCTTTGCTTTAAAAGGGCCGTTCTTTTGCTTCGTCATATATGACATTTACTCCGATCGGTTACGATCGTTCGATTCCAGACCCTAGTCAGCTTATTTCAAGGTAATTAAATGAACATTCATCCCACTGCGATTATTGATCCCAAGGCTGAGTTAGGCCAGGATGTTACCGTCGGCCCCTACACGGTAATCGCCGCTGACGTGGTCATCGGCTCGGATACGGTCATCATGCCCCATGCCTATATCGATCGATATACAACTATTGGAGCCGGATGCCGGATTTTTCCTTTTGCTTCGGTGGGAGCCGAACCCCAGGACCTCAAATTTAAAGGCGAGAAAACCGAGCTGGTCATCGGCGATCAGGTAACTATCCGTGAATGTGTGACTATTCACCGCGGGACCGCCGAAGGCGGAGGACGGACGGTTGTCGGCGATCATTCCCTGCTGATGAATTATGTTCACATCGCCCATGATTGCCATATTGGACAACATGTGGTTTTGGCCAACAATCTGGCCATGGGTGGGCATGTAACTATCGAGGACCACGTCAATGTCGGCGGGATGGTGGCCATTCATCAGTTTACCCGCATTGGCACACACTCCTTCATAGGCGGATTTAGCCGAGTCAGCAAGGATGTTCCGCCTTACCTTCTGGGAGAAGGAGCGGTGGATTTCATTTTACACGGGCCAAATTTGATCGGCCTCAGGCGAAAAGGATTTGATTCGACCACTATCAGCGCCTTGAAAGACGCTTTCCGTCTGATTTTTCGCAATCACCGCCCTTTGCAGCAGGTTCTGGACGAAGCTTTGGCTTTGTTCCCGACCATACCCGAAGTCCAGACTCTGGTTGAATTCGTTCGCACGTCAGCTCGAGGGGTATACCGATAACCAACATGAATAACATAGGTTTGATTGCCGGTCGTGGTCAACTCCCAATTATGATGGCCAAAGCCGCCCGGGAAAAGGGATTGCAGGTTATCGCCGCGGCTCATCAAGGGGAAACCGACCCGGCCTTGGCTGACTTTGCCCTGCATACCTTATGGGTCAAGGTTGGACAACTCAACAAGATCATCGATTTTTTAAAATCATACCAGGTCTGTGAGGCCGTCATGGCCGGCGGATTAATCAAAACCGATGTATTTGCTTCTTTTGATCCGGATGCCAGAGCCCTGTCGCTGATTTCCCGCCTACCCAACCTGAACGACGACACAGTCTTGCGGGCCATGGCCGATGAATTCCAATCGGAAGGGATAGAAATTCGACCAGCGACCTACTTTACTCCAGAAATCTTGGTCGCTAAAGGTATTCTGACTCGAAGGCCGCCAACGACGGATGAAATGACCGATATCCGTCTGGGTTGGCAAGTGGCCAAAGCGGTCGGGGCTTTGGACGTGGGGCAATGTGTCGTAGTTGGTCATCGTACGATTCTGGCGGTGGAAGCCGTTGAAGGAACTGACGAAGCTATCCGGAGGGGCGGCCGCCTGGGTCGCGGAAGCAGCGCCGTGGTCAAAGTTTGTAAACCAACTCAAGATCTTCGCTTCGATCTGCCTTCCATCGGCCCTAATACCATAACGGTGATGCAGGAAGTCAAGGCTACGGCTTTGGCGATTGAGGCGGAAAAAACCATTATATTCGATCGGGAAAAAACCATTGCCGCGGCCGATATGGCCGATTTGGCCATAATCGCCCTGGCTGACGAATAAAGCCGAGTTGATTCCCAAGCTCAACGGAAAATCCGACTTCCGGCGAATAAATATTCGGTCTTCAGGAACCTTTGAGCTGGGAATAACAGGTGAGCCCGCAAGTTCGCTATCCCCGTATCTTGCCACGGGACGCTTCGATTTTATAGCGGCCAGGCGCTGCTTATAACTGAATGGCGAATGGCTCGGCGAATTGATTGATCTGGAAAGACGTTTCTTTCAATTTGATGTTACTCCTAGTGTTGGCGGCTTTCTCCAAGAAATCGATTTTAGGAGGCCGAAGCCGATCCAAGTTCAACCAGCGGCTCTCGGCCCGACAACCGACCAATCGTGGCATCTACCGGTTTAACCTCAAGTTTGGCTGGGTTCTCATGCACTATTTATCATCATATTTGGCCACATCAAAACTAAATGCTTAAGACCGCGGTAGTGGGCGTGGGACACCTAGGGCGATACCATGCCGAAAAATATAGCAAACTGCCCGGAGTCGATCTGATCGGCGTGGTGGACATTTGCAAACCCAGAGCCGATTCCGTGGCGGAACAATTAGGGGTTCATGCTTATTACGATTTTCGTGATCTGATCGGCCATGTGGATTTGGTCAGCGTTGCGGTTCCAACCGAAAATCATTTTGCTGTAGCTCAAGAATTATTATCAGCTGGAATTCATGTCTTATTGGAAAAACCATTGACCCGAACCCTGGATGAAGCCGATCAACTGATAGACTTAGCCCATAAGCATAACTTGGTTCTCCAAGCAGGCCATCTGGAAAGGTTTAATCCAACTGTTCAGGTAGTTATGCCCAGCATGGGCCGCCCGCTTTTCATCGAGGCCGATCGGATCAGTGTTTTTCCTCAACGCGGAACCGACGTAGATGTGGTTCTCGATTTGATGATTCATGACATCGATTTGACCTTGGCTTTGGCGGGTGGGTCGCTAAAATGGCTTCATGCCGTGGGAGTGGCGGTGCTAACTCCCCGCGTGGATATCGCCAATGCGCGGTTGGAATTTGATAACGGCTGCGTGGCCAACCTGACCGCCAGCCGGGTTTCCATTAAAAATGAACGGAAATTCAGAGTGTTCCTTAAGGACGCTTATTGGTCCCTGGATCTGGGCCAGAGACGAGCGATAACTGTGGGGCGAACACCCTCGGGCGCCGATGCCGGTCGAGAAATTGCCGGGAGGGAAGTGACCATTCCCCCCCTTGACGCCTTGGAAGAAGAAATAAAATCGTTTATTCAGGCGGTGATTACCAAAACACCACCGCTGGTGACCGGTGAAGATGGCCGACGGGCTTTGGATGTTGCCTTAAAAATCATGGACGCCATTAAAATCCAACGACAAATATGGTTTCCGGAATTGACGGGGGATGAAAAGTAGTCTGAATACCTAATGCCAAACGGCGACTAATACAATCTCGGGTTTTGATCGCCGCTGATCCGGACAGACATATTTTTCCAAGTCGGCTAGACCGACGCGCCCCCAGAGAACCGTCCATGACCAAGGTCCTATATCACTACGTTGAATATGCCGGCGAGCGTTATCCCTCAAGCTTGCCGCGGGGAGTTTCAATATGACTTGCCATAACGACGCTGTAAGCCGCGAGAGCGGCGTTTTTATTTCCGGGTTTTCAATCCCATGATATTTTGGGGAAGTGTTATCACTTTGCGCAGACCGGCGAGCGCATCCCCGCGGCTCGCGGCGGGGAACTTCATTTTTTAGGCGTATTTAATATGGTTATCGTGACATGTCTCGGGTAATGATCGTTGCCGGTGAAGCTTCCGGCGATTTACACGGCGCCAACCTCGTAACCGCGACAAAGACCATGGCTCCGGATGTGGAATTTTATGGTATGGGCGGAACTCGCCTCGCGGCGGCGGGGGTCGAATTGTTTTTTGACCTGGAACACATGGCGTTGATGGGGATCACCGAGGTTATTTCCAGCCTTAACCGAGTCTGGTCCACTCTTAAGACCCTACGGAATTCTCTTGAACAGGAAAAACCCGCCGCCCTGGTTCTGATCGATTATCCTGATTTTAACTTGCGATTGGCCAAGGCGGCCCGAGCTGTGGGAGTCCCTGTTTTCTACTACATATGCCCGCAAATCTGGGCTTGGCGTACCGGCCGGATTCGCCTAATGGAACAATGGGTGGACCGTCGGGTGGTAGTTTTTCCATTCGAGGTGGAATTTTATAATCGTCACGGCCTGACCGCTGACTTTGTCGGGCATCCTTTGTTAGATATCATGGCCCCGCCTCGGCCCAAGACCGAAGTCAAGGAAGAGTTAGGCTTTGATCCCGATCAGGAAATGCTTCTTCTCATGCCCGGCAGTCGTAAGCATCTGGTCGCGCAACTCCTGCCCATCATGTTACAAGCCGCGGCAATGATCCGCTCAAAGCGGCCATCATTGACCTTGGCTCTTGCCCGGGCGGAAACCATGCCCGACAGCTTTTTAGCGCCTTTTTTAAGCCAAGCGCCGGATGATTTAAAGATCATTTCCGGTCGGCCTCACGACCTGCAAAACGCCGCGGACGTGGCCTTGGTGGCTTCGGGGACCGCAACTCTGGAAACAGCCTTGATGTTGACGCCCATGGTTGTAGTTTACAGAATGAATTATTTGAGTTACTTACTGGGACGTCTTCTGGTCCGCACCGATCATGTGGCCATGGCCAACCTGATAGCCGCGGAACGGGTTGTTCCGGAATTGATTCAAGGTGAGGTCTACCCGGGCCGAATCGCATCCGAACTCTTGAAAATACTTGAATCGCCGGAGATTCGAGCGGGCATGGTGCTAAAATTGAATCGGATCAGAGACAGGTTAGGGAAGCCGGGAGCCAGTCGGCGGGCGGCGGAATTGTTATTACTTACTATAAACCGAGGGGCTGGAAAATTGATGACCGGCCCCGTCGAGACTGGTGTGATTTGACCCATGATATATCTTAAACGTTTATTGGTGCTGATCAGGCCGCATTGGTGGCGTCTGTTCCTGGCCATGATCTGTATGGGGATGGTGGCCGCGTCCACCTCGGCGGTCGCCTATCTGATAAAACCTTTGCTGGATGAAGTTTTTATCGCTCGAGATGTGGATAAACTCAAGCTCATCCCGGGCGCGGTCTTGATAATTTATTTGCTGAAGGGTTTTTTCTACTTTGGCCAATCCTACTCGATGAACTACGTAGGCATGACCATCGTCAATGATCTGCGGGTCCGGCTGTATAGCCACATGCAAATCATGTCTCTATCTTTTTTTCATAAAAATTCCAGCGGTTCCCTCATCAGTCGACTGCTCAACGACGTCAGCCTCATCCAGTCGGCCGTGACCACCGTGGTGACCGGCGCCATCATGGATGCTTTCACCATAGTCGGCTTGATGTTCGTTATTTTCTATCGGGACTGGAAACTGGCCATCATCGGGCTTTTTGTTTTACCTTTAGCAGTCTATCCTATTTACTATTTCGGTCGCCGCCTGCGATCCCTGGCGACCGACGGCCAAGTGATCATGGCTGATCTGACCGATATCTTGACGGAAACCTTCCAAGGCGTTCGCATCGTCAAGGCCTTCAACATGGAAGATTTCGAAAATTCACGATTCGCCGAAGCCTGCCGTCAGACCGTGGCTAATATCATGCGCAGCGTAAACATACGCTCCTTTTCGTCGCAAATGATGGAGGCCCTGGGTGGACTTTGCGTGGCCGGCATAATTTGGTACGGCGGATTTAGCGTCATTCGCGGCGAATCAACCCCGGGATCGTTTATTTCTTTTATTACCGCGCTATTGCTCCTTTACGAACCGATCAAACGAGTCACCAGACTGAATGAATCCATTCAACAAGGTATTGCCGCGGCTGAACGGATTTACGACATTCTTGATCTGGAACCGGAAATAAAAGACCATGAAAAAGCTATAGTCTTACCTCCGGTCGCGGGCGAGATCGAATTCCGCGGAGTGACCTTCGGATACGAACGTGAATTGGTGTTGAAAAACATCGATCTCAAAGTCCGCCGGGGAGAAATTCTGGCGATTGTGGGCGTATCCGGCGGCGGAAAGACTACCTTGGTCAATTTGATTCCCAGGTTTCATGACGTCAAGGCCGGGGCCATTTTGATCGATGGACATGATGTCCGTGAAGTGACCATGAAAAGTCTGCGGGCTCAGGTCGGCATTGTCAGCCAGCATGTCATCCTGTTTAACGACACTATCGGGCATAATATCGCTTATGGCAGTTCGGGAAAAAGTCAGCAGGAAATTGAATCAGCGGCCCGCGCTTCATATGCGCATGATTTCATTATGGCTACTCCCTTGGGATACGATACGGTCATCGGGGAAAGAGGCGTGAGACTTTCCGGCGGAGAGCAACAACGCCTGGCCATAGCTAGAGCTCTTCTCAAAAATGCCCCTATATTAATTCTTGATGAAGCAACTTCTTCCCTGGATACGGAATCAGAACTAGCTGTTCAGGGGGCTTTGGAAAATCTGATGCGGGGACGAACTACTTTGGTTATCGCCCATCGTTTGTCAACGATACGCGACGCCGACCGCATTATCGTAATTGCCGATGGACAGATAGTGGAAGAAGGCAACCACGAGCAACTCATGGCGATTAATGGTGAGTATCGCCGTCTTTATGAACTGCAATTCCGCTACGACGATGAACTATCATACGGCGTTGTTGTGTGAGTAACAGTTCAGATCGAAGATGATAAAATTGAACTCCAACTCTCACCCGACTTGCCGCCGCTTGACGGCCTGGCTGGTTTTGGCTGGTGGTCTGGTGGCGATCATCCTTTTGGATGAGGATTTGGCCCGTCTGGTCAGAATCGGCGGACATCGCGGAGAGCTGATCGCCGGCTGGGGATACTGGCTGGGACACGGCGCGGTCGTGATTCCGCCTTTAGTGTTGTTGTGGTTGCTGAGCCGAAAACTCAATTGGACCAGGATGAAGGCCTGCGCTGGTCAGGCGGTTTGGGCTTTTGCCTTATCCGGCGTGGCCAACCAGATTTTAAAATATTTGATCGGTCGACCTCGACCTAGACTTTTGAATCAAGATATCTGGTCACCGGGGATGACCCTGGCAAGCGGATTGAACTCATTCCCTTCCGGGCATACTACCACGTCCATGGCGGTGGCTTTGATATTTTCTTTTTATTACCCTCGCGGCGCTCCTATTTTCATGCTCTGGGCGGCTTTTGTCGGCGCGGCCCGAATAGCGGGCGGCGCTCATTTTCCTTTGGATGTCCTGGCCGGCGTAGTATTGGGGCTGATGACCGGTTGGGTGGTTATTCATTGGGCCGATCGCCACCGTTTATCATGAAAACCAAGGACCGAAAATACAAGATGTCCTGGTCAAGCTCGAACAGGCCAGCAAGCGCTAACCTCGTGTCTGGCCATGGGGTTGGCGAGCAAAAAAAACAAGAAAGCTTTCCTTCCTTGCATGTCGAAGATTCCTCGCGGCTTGCCGTGGGGAGCTTCAATAAAAAATGGGCGGCTATCTGGTTTTTCGTGATGGTGATCGCGGCCTTCCAGTTATTTTGGGGATTGGGTGAAGTTCCTTTCATCGACCGGGACGAAGGGGAATACGCGACTGTGGCTCAATCCATGATCCAGAGAGACGATTATGTAATTCCCCATGTAAATGGCCGACCATATTATGAAAAACCGGCCTTATATTTCTGGCTGATGACCGGGTCTTTTGCCCTTTTCGGCCAGAACGAAGCCGCGGCCCGTCTACCTTCGGCCTTGGCGGGTCTGGTTTTAGCCGGAATCATGGGATGGTTCGGAACCAGACGCGGCGGACGGGTATTTGGCCTTCTATCAGCGTTGTTTACTATTACCTCCCTGCTGATGGCCCTTTTGGCCCGCGTGGCTTTGATGGATATGCTGCTTACGTTATGGGTATCCATGACCTTGATCTTCTTTTTTGAAGGATATATCGCTTGTTCCGGCCGCGATAGTCGTTTTTTTTGGTCGGCTTGGGCGGCCATGGGGCTGGCCTTTTTGACCAAAGGACCAGTGGGCGTTGCGGTACCGGTGCTGGTAGTCTTGGGATTGACGATATGGAACGGTAATTTGTGGCCCACCATATTGCGCTCCCAAATACCGTTGGGTTTATTGATTTTTACAGCTATAGCCGGGCCTTGGTATGGTTTGGCCTTTATGCGCGAAGGTCAAAATTTTTGGCAGGGCTTTTTTGTCAGCCAAAATATCTCCAGGTTCACGGATGTTTTATTGGGCCACGGCGCTCCTCTTTGGTTTTACTTGCCTGTTTTGATCATCGGCTGGTGGCCTTGGTCGATATTTGCCATTCCTCGGACCTATAAAGCCGTTACCGCCGGGAGAGAATCAAGAAAAAACGATCCGGACCTGGCCCTGGATTTTTTTTTAGCTAGCTGGTTACTCGGCGCGCTGCTCTTATTTTCCTTGGCTCAGACCAAACAACCCAACTATATCCTGCCTGCCGGTCCGCCCCTGATTATGCTGGCCGCGAGATGGTGGACCGACCATTTAAGCGCGAAACCATCCGGACGATCCAATGGTTGGGGGATAGCCGCGGCGATTCTAGGGTTGGTGCTGGCGGTTGGGCTCATGGCGCTAGACACATTGTCAGTCACCGCCTATGAGAAGGCGAAAATCGCCATTAATGTGGATGCCTTTGAATACGCTTTTCAGACGCTGGCCCCGGAACTTGGCAAGGCGCCTTTAATCATCGGCGTTTTGACCGGATTGGCGATAATAGCCGCTCTAGTCGGCCAAAATCGACGATTACCGTCGGCGACCCTGGCCGGTTTTTTAATCAGCCTCCTGATTCTGGTCAATGGGCTGTTCCACGGCGTCGCTCCGATCATGTTGGATTATTTACAGACCCCGGCTAAAACACTTTCCCTTCAAGTCGGACAGGAAATGAAATCCGGCGATTATTTAGGCACATATGGATTATACAAGCCGACCCTCTGGTTTTACACGGGACATAACATCGAGCGGATCAAGTCCGCGGACGTGGACCAGCTGGAAACATTCCTGGCCAGGGAAAAGCGGGCATGGTTGCTTAGCCGGACCAGTTTAAAAACAAAGCTTGATCGGCAACCTCGCTTCCGGCTGTTGAAGACCGCGGGTGGATACCTGCTGGGAGACAACCAGGGTGGGGAACGGTCCAACCAGGAGGGCCGGGGCCAGTGAAGAAAATTATTTTCATTTACATCGTTAAAGATATTCTGCCATCATTTTTTATCAATCTGTTGGTTTTCACCTTTATTTTGCTCATGGGTAAAATTCTGCAACTTACCGATCTGGTGGTAGTCCGCGGTGTAAAAGCATGGACAATCATTAATTTAATGGGCATGAGTTTGCCGTTTTTTTTGTCCATGACCATCCCCATGGCCACATTATTGGCTGTTCTGATGACTTTCATGCGTTTGTCGACCGACAGTGAAATAACGGTTTTCAAAGCATCCGGGATCAGCTTATATCAATTATTGCCGCCGGTTATGTCTTTTTCCTTTGGAGCGTTTTTATTAACCGCTTATTTGACTCTGAGTCTGGTTCCGGCGGCTAATTGGGCTTTCCGTCTTGAGCTTTTGGAACTGGCCAAAGCTCGAGCCGATGTCAGCCTCAAAGAACGGGTTTTTAATGTCGGTTTTAAAAAAATGGTGATTCTGGTCAACCATATGTCCATGGATTCAGACCTTATGGAAAATATCTTTATTCAAGATGAAAGGGATCCGGAAGTCGTGAGTGTTATCGTGGCCGCCCGAGGGCGAATCGCCACGGACTCGGATCAAGGCGCTTTAATATTTCAATTGTTCGATGGTGTTATCGACCGGGTGCGCCGTGATCGACAAGCTACCGATACCACGGATTTTATGCGCTATGAATTGAAGATGGACATCGAAGGGGAATTAGGTAACCCGGAACTGATGCAACGTAACCAGTCTGAATTGACCACCGAGGAATTATGGGCCACGGCGGAAAAATTTAAGGAACAGGGAAACGAACGATACCCGGTTTACATTATGGATGCCCATAAAAGGTATTCATTACCCATAGCGTGTCTGGTGTTTGGCCTTATAGGCGTCCCGTTGGGTGTTCAGTTTCGCATCCGCGGGCGTAATTCCGGTATTACCATAGGCTTGGCGGTTTTTCTATTTTATTATATTTTGTTGACCGCCGGTTGGAGCCTCGGAAAAAGCATCAGCTCTCACCCGGCATTGGGCATGTGGCTTCCCGATATTCTAGTGGGCGCCTTGGGATTGTATTTATTTCGGCAAGCCGATAAAGGTTACCCAATCAAGATGATAAACTTTCTTAACAGCGCCATTGTCAGCTTTCAAAAGGTTTGGCGTGGCTTAAGAACATGAACATTCTAGCCAAATACGTCCTGCGGGAATTTACCAAAATCTTGGCCTTGACCTTGGTCTTTTTTATATTTATTTATTTATTCGTCGATTTCTTTGAAAAAATTCACAATTTTTTAGAAGCGCGCGTAGCCTGGACTCGGGTTTTTTATTTTTTCCTGATGGCCTTACCATCAGTAATTTATTATTTATCCCCGGTCGCCATTCTGGTGGCTATCCTGATATCCATGGGTATTATGGCCCGTAATGGGGAAATCATCGCCCTTAAGGCCGCCGGCGTCAGCCTGTTTCGTTTGTCCATGCCGATTCTGATCGCCGCCGTGTTTCTAAGCGTTCTCACTTTTGTCCTGGCTGACCGCATTATCCCTCAAACGGTCAGCCAGGTTAATGAAATCTGGGCGAATGAAGTCCAAAAACATGAAGAATCTGGAACGCATATCAAGCATGATTTGTGGTTGCGAGGGGCCGAGGATATATTGAATTTTAAGACTTATAATGAAAAATTGAAAACGGTTCAAGGAGTCGTTTATTACAGTTTTGATCAAAAATATCGGTTAGTCAGTCGCCTCGAGGCCTCTTCCGGCCGATGGGTGGAAGGGCGTTGGGAGCTTGAAAATGGATTCGTCAAAACTTTGGCTGCGGATGGAACGATTGCTGTCCGTCGGTTTGAACGGGAATTGTTCGATCTTCCGAAATTACCCTCGCAATTTGGTCGTTTGGAAAGGGCGACCGAAGAAATGAGCTCCCATGAGTTGGCTGGCTGGATTGAAAGCATGGCCGCGGAAGGTTATGATCCTATCCGCTATGAAGTCGATCTGCAGTTTAAGTATTCGTTCCCGTTTATCTGCGTGATCATGGCCCTCATCGGTTTGCCGATCGCATTTTGGAAAGAACGGGGCAGCGGTATTGCCTTGGGTGTCGGCCTGGGTATCGGCCTGTCGTTTTGCTATTTGGTTTTTTTAGGGTTATCGAGGTCTTTGGGGTATTCCGGATTGTTGCCGCCGGTAATGGTCGCTTGGCTGCCCAACTTGATTTTTTCTCTATTGGGGTTGTATCTGTTCGCTTGCGTCAAACAATAACCGGTATTCCAAGGCCAGGGGAAGGCGTGGGAAGCGAAAGGGCGATCAAACGTACCTGCTCCGAATCATTTTTATTCCGTCAGAATTGTAGATATTGAGGCTCAGATTTTGAATATCGGTTCCCTTGATTTGTTCCGCAACTTGTTCGGTCAGATTATCGGCTTGTTTTAAACTTAAATCCGGCTGTCCGGCGAGCCAACGAACACCCTTGAGAATAGACTCCGACTTGGCGGTGTCCGGTTTGGATTTGGCGCTGGTTCGTTCGTTGGTGGATGAGCCGGAGCCATGTTGGATATCCGCCGGAGTCAGGGGGATATTATTCATCATCCCTTGGCTGGTATAGGTTTGAGTGATGCTGCGGATGTCGTTCACGGATAATCCTTTTCGGTTGAATTATTCCGGGCTCAAACGTAATCGCCACGATTATACTTGAAAGCTTCCACCGTGGCGGTGACCGCCAAGTTTTCGGCCAAGGGCTTCAAGCTGTGACCTTCCGGCAGGGATTGACTTAGCTTGTCCATATTCTGGGCTTCGTTTTGCAAATCGTTGACCAGGGGAGATATCTGTTTCAGATTCTGATTGGGATCAGCCAAGGCTTGTGCGTAAAGGTCCAGAACCCCTAAAGCTTTGTTCACTTGACTTTGCGGGCTGATCTGGCTGCCGGCGATCATGCGGCCCACGGGGGAAGTCTCCAAAAGACCAGCCGCTCCGGACAATGAACCAGTTTGGTTGGCTTGGCACGCCTGCTCCGAAATTTTGTTCTGCGCGTCCGCCAGCGCCTTGGCAAAATCATTTTCTGATTTTTGAGAACGTGGAGAGGCGCTGTTTTGAATGCTGGAATTTATATAGGAGAGATCTTTGATTTTCATTTTTTTCTCCTCGGACGTTCATTTTCATCGTCGATTAATTATGCAGCAAACATGCCAAAGAGTCAATGATGGCTGGGAAATGATAACATGTTGATATTATAATATTTTTTTATATGGTGGAGGCAGGCGCCCGATACGTATTCAAACGCGATGGACGTTTTTTCCTATAACCAGGCAATTCATGCTCAGTGGTCCGGGGCCGCTTGGCCGGCCGGGGGCACGGAAAAAATCGTTTCAATCCGTTTATGGTCAATTTGGTCGATCAAATGTAGTTCTGCCAGGAACTGACGGAGTTCTTCCTGGGTAAGGCCCAGGTGGTGTTTGGGTTGGCCGGAAGCTATAGCTTGAGCCTCCTTGTGCAAAAAGTCCAGCAACTGATGCCCGGCCGTCCAGGTAAAGCTATTTAGCTCCAATTGCCGGTTGACGGCAAACTTGGCCAAGCGTCTGGTGTTTATCCAGGCTCTCCGTGGTGTGCGGAAAAAAGATTTGTTGATGTAGTCATGATTGAGGTCCCGGGCGATTATTTTCCGGTAGCGATCGGCCACGGCGCGCTCTAGAATTGATTTCTCCTCGGTGGTCGGATCTAAACCGTTTTGAATCAGGTAATTAAGACTATCATACAAGGCGACTTCCGGAATTTCACCGCCTTGAAGAGAGATAATTTCCGCTTCGTCATTGACATTCGGCCGGATGTTCAAGTTCGTCATAACAGTCCATCTCGGTATAAATCTTGTTTTTACCTGCTTTTTTAGCAATATAGAGAAATTGATCGGCGCGATCGATCAAGTCATCCATGGAGTCCGGCCCGGATAGGCAGGCCACGCCACCGCTGATGGTGATGTGAACAGCCGAGCCTTTGACTGTGAAATAGGTATTGTCTAGCGCCGCTCGCAAGCGTTCGGCCGTGGTTTGCGCCCCGATCATATCGGTTTGCGGACAGATGACCGCGAATTCCTCCCCGCCGAACCGGGCGGCAAAATCAATACTCCGAACGGCTAACCGAATAGCTTTGGCCGTGACCATGAGAACGCGATCTCCGACCAAATGACCATATCGATCGTTGATATCTTTAAAATCATCTAAATCAAGCAGGATGAGGGCCAGAGGGCCGCCATACCTTTTGGAACGGCTGATTTCTTCCGCCAAACGGAAGTTAAAGGACCGTCGATTATTCAGCCCGGTCAATTCATCGGTATTGACCTGTTCTTCGCGTCGCCGCAGTTCTTCCTGAAGCTTGTTGACTTCTGTTTGAGCCCGTTCAAGTTTTTGGTGCAGTGTTTCCTGGGATTCGATCACCATCCCGGTTTGCGCGATAATAACACTCATCAAATCCTGAATGGTTTCGGCATTGTTGGCTATAGCCGCCTTCTTCAAGCAGGAATCCAGGTTGAGGCTATAGGAACTGGTCTGGTCCATGGAAACGCTCAGAGTCTGGGCCACATCGGCGGCCATGGCTTTAAGCTGTTCCCCGGCTTGGCCCACGACACGGCTGTGACCTTCGGTAGCTTCCAAACTGAAAAACCGTCGATAGATGGCTTCGGATAAGGTGGGAGTAAAGATTACTCCGTCTCGGGCCAAGCGATCCAGGGTTTCGTTTAAAATCGGCATTTTTTCCGCGTAGTATGCATACCAAAGACGATAATTGGTCGGAGTGACCGGAATACTGAATTTACTGAGCGTTGGTAGGATCTTACGCGCGATTTCTTGTGATTTCGCTAATATGGGGGCCATCTCCGATTTCAAAAGGGAGAGGGGCTCGGGAACGGTAGTCTCTGCGCACGATGAATGGTTGGCCATAAAGTCTCTTACAGGTTTTTAGTGTCTCTCATTCAGCTGAAAATATCATACAATCATCTGTTAATTAACGGCCGATTGCAGAATAGCAGGTCTTTACTTTCGGCGGATAACATGCCAATATGATTACTATTTCTTTCTAACAACCCGCCGATTGCGAGAGGCTCTGCTCTGTAAAACGCTTTACTGACAGGCGGCAGTCAAGGTGTGTATATTAATAACATAAAATAACATGTTTTTGCAAGAAAAATAGCTGTCTTACCGGTTAAAAGTGCGCCATCCGCCGACGATTCTCCGGAAGGCGGCCATCGCCGTTGGCGGAGGCCATCCCGACATCCCGCATCCGATAGACGCTGAGAGCGGTCAGTTTGAGCGCGAACGCCCGGTAAGCCAATGACTTGAGTCGAGGAATTTGTCTGCGCAGTTGACCGGACAGACTCGATTCTTTCTTGACGTCACAAAAAAATTCACTATACTTACCGGTAGGTATAATTTTTCTCCGCAAAAGGTATCCATGCACCAAATAAAAATAAAAATTAACTCCGACGCCGATGAACCTTTGGCCTACCGCCTCCTGACTTGCGCCGCGGCCTTGTTTGCCAAAAAAGGATACGCCGCGACCAGCGTCCGAGAAATTGTCGCCGCCGCCGGGATCACCAAACCAGCCCTTTACTACCACTACGGCAGTAAGGAAGGTTTATATCTGGCGATCATGGAAGCGGCGCTGGATTATTTTAGAACCACCCTTGATTCGTTTCGCCAAGACAACCGGACGGTTCTTCAAAAAATGGTCGCCTTGGCCGACCTCCTTTTTTCCATGGTCACCACCGAAATGGATATCACCCGCTTGATCTATGCCACACATTATAGACCACCCCAGGGTTCGCCATTTTTCGACATCCACCCTTTCGGAGATAAACTGAGGGAGGCAATCCTGGAAATAGTTAAAAAAGGAATTCAGGAGAAAGAACTACGGCCGGGAGACCCTGTGGATATAACCTGGGCTTTTCTGGGCGCCATACATCTGGTGATGGAATCTGAAATCTGCTTTTCAGACCGCTCGCCGGGGCGTGAAGGCCTGCAACGCATTATTGAACTGATATATGACGGATTTTCCACGAAGGGGTCGGCTGGTGTCTAGAATCGAGAAGGCCGGATGCTCGGCCGTTATGCGGCCAATATTAATTTTTTTAATTATATTCGTCGGATGTTCTGATCAAGGCGGAGCCCATGAACAGAAAGTCGGCCGTCCTCCCGTGGCGATCGAAGCCATCACCATCAAGCCCGGCATCATCGAGGAAATAATTGAAGTGGTTGGAACATTGGCTCCAAAATATCAAGCCGAACTCAAACCGGAATATGTGGCCGTGGTCCGCGAAGTCTATGTCAAGGAATGGGTTAGAGTAAAAAAAGGCGACAAACTGGCGCAGATGGATATTCGGGAACCAGCCTCCCTCTTAAACAAAGCCTTGGCCGCCGTGGAAACGGCCAAGGCCAACATGGTTCAGGCCCAAGTGGCTCTGCAGCGCTCCGAAAGGGAATTCCAGCGGGCGATCAAATTGCGCCAGAGCGGTTCGGTCAGCCAGCAAACCTTGGATGACGCCATTTCGGAAAAAGACGCTTGCGCGGCCAGATTGGGGGCGGCCAAGGCTCAGCTTAACCTGGCTCAGCGCGAAGCCGATCAGGCCAAGACTCATCTGGATAAAGCGACGATCACGGCGCCCATCGATGGAGTAGTCTCCTATCAAGGGCTTATGGTCGGCGACTTGGCTGGAGAGATGAACAATTCCCATAGTGTCACCAGAATAATCGACACGCAGGTCTTGACCTTGACCGTAACCGTCCCGTCCCGGGAAATGGCGGCGCTCAAGGTCGGACAACCTTTGATTTTCACCAGCGACGCTTTTCCCGGTCGGGTATTCAACGGGACCGTGATGTTCATCAATCCGGTTGTAAACGACGTTGATCGTTCAGTCAAAATCGAAGCGGAAGTGCCCAATCATGAAGAGGTTCTAAAGGGAGGTTTGTTCGTGAAAGGAACGATCAAGACCGGCTTAAGGGAAAACGTGCTTTTAGCTCCCAAGGATTCCCTGTTTTCCTGGGATTTGAATAGTAATACCGCCAAAGTCTGGGTGGTATCGGATCAGAAGGCCGTCAGTCGGCAAGTGTCGACCGGGAAACGGCAGGGAGACACGGTGGAGATTACTCGAGGATTGACCATCGGTGAGCGGATTGTCACGCGGGGGGCTTTTAATCTGCTGGAAGGCGACAAAATCAAGTTGGTCAAAGTCGAAGGATAATTTTCATGTTTCTGTCGGATTTATCCATAAAACGACCTGTTTTCGCGGCGGTGCTGATGTTGGCCTTGGTGACTCTCGGTATTTCTTCCTATCGTAAGCTGGCGATCGATATGTATCCGGACGTGGAAATTCCGGTCATCATGATTTTCACCAAGTATTCAGGTGCGTCGCCGGAGGCGGTGGAAAGGGAAGTCACGCGTCATATTGAAGAAGCCGTGAATCCAATTGCCGGAGTCAAGCATGTGACTTCCTACTCCCGTGAAGGAGTGTCCACGGTAGTGGTGCAGTTTCAGTTGGAAGTCAAAACCAATGAAGCTACCCAGGAGGCCAGGGCTAAGATCAGTTCCATTCGGAGTTTATTACCCCAGGAGATCGACGAGCCGATCATCCAAAAAATAGATTTTCAGGCCATGCCGATTGTATCCTTGGCGGTCCGATCCACTACTTTGAGTCCGCGAGACTTGACCACCCTTACGGAAAAAAAGGTCAAAAACCATCTGGAGAATCTTTCCGGAGTGGGTAAGGTGTCTTTGGTTGGTTCTTCTAAACGAGAAGTAAGCGTGGATCTGAACCCGGTCCAATTAGAAGCGTTATCCATGGGCGTGGATGAGGTGATCGCCGGAATCCAATCGGAAAACGTCAATACTCCCCTGGGAAGGTTTACGGGGGGCGGCAGTGAATATCCTATCCGCATATCCGGAAAACCATCTGAAGTGGATGAATTCAACCACATGGTCATCGCCATGCGCGGTAGTCGGCCGGTCACCTTGGCCGATGTGGCTGAAATCAAGGACGGCATAGAGGAGCAACGGTCTCTGGCTTATCATAACGGTCTCCCGGCTATCGGTCTGGATATAATGAAGCAGACCGGAGCGAACACCGTGGAAGTGGTCGAGGCGGTCAAAAAACGTGTCAAATCGCTCCAAGCCCAAATGCCGGACGGGACCAGTATTGAAGTGGTCAGAGACGGGTCCATTGAAATCCGTAATTCCGTGGACGACGTCAAAAAGACTATGGTCGAAGGCGGTATCCTAACCGTCTTCATCGTGTTTTTATTCCTCAATTCCTGGCGTTCCACGGTTATTACCGGCCTGACCTTGCCTATTTCGGTCATTTCCAGTTTTATTATCATGAACGCCATGGGCATGACTTTGAATATATTGACCCTCATGGCTCTGTCTTTAGCCATCGGTCTTTTGATCGACGACGCTATCGTGGTCCGGGAAAATATCGTTCGCCATCTGGAAAAAGGTAAGGAGCATTTTACCGCGGCTCGAGACGGTACTAATGAAATCGGTCTGGCGGTCATTGCCACGACCTTTTCCATCATGGCGGTATTCATTCCCGTGGCTTATATGAAAGGCATCATCGGTCGATTTTTTTTCCATTTCGGTATTACCGTGGCGTTTGCCGTGCTGGTTTCCCTGGTCGTTTCCTTCACCTTGGACCCGATGTTATCTTCCCGCTGGCTGGACCCGGATATACATCGTCGTGGTCGCCGTCATTTTATCGCCCGTTTGTTGGACCGTTTCAATGATTGGTTTGACAAAATCGGCGATATGTACAAAGGAATTATCGGCTGGAGTCTGGATCACCGCCGGGCTACCCTGGGCGTGGCGGCGATCGCCTTTATTCTGGGTCTGGTGACTTTCGGGTTCTTGGAAAGCTCCTTTATACCCCCTTTCGATCATGGAGAATTCCAGATAAATTTTCAGACCGCGCCTCATGCCTCCCTGGAAGAAACCCGGTCCCGTCTCATGGTCGTCCTGGACAAACTTAAAGAAATACCAGAAATAGATCATACTTATTCCACTATCGGCGCCGGCGATTCGGGGACGGTGCGGGACGCCAGGGTTTATGTCAAACTAGTGCCGAAAAGAGAACGGCGCAAGAGCGAAACCCAGATCAAATCCCAAGTCCGGGAGATGGTCCAAGGGATTCCGGGGATTATACCGTCCATAATCCGGGCCAATGAAACCCGGGGTGAACTGGAAGTCAACATCCGGGGGGAAGAAATTGCCTTGCTCAAGAAATATGCCGCCGAATTGAAGGCGGAAATGTACAAAATCCCCGGCCTGGTGGATTTGGAAGTCAGTCTGGAACATGATAGCCCGGAATATCGCTTGACCGTGGATCGCAAGCGGTCTCTGGACACCGGAATTAATTCCCAACGTATTGTCCGGACGTTAGGAGTTTTAGTGGGCGGCCAGGCGGTGTCGACTTATGATGATGAAGACGGGGATGCCGTCGATGTCCGAGTTCGTATGCCTAGTGAACTGCGTCGGGAGCTCGGACAGTTGGACCGTTTACGTTTGGCGGTCCCCAAGGCCGAAGGGCCATCCGCTCTTGTCCCGTTAAAAGAAGTGGTCACCTATAACTTAAGCGCGACCCCCACGGAAATCAATCGCCAGGACTTGGTCCGACAGGTGCGGATCAAGCTCAATCTGGATAATCTGGCGTTGGGCACGGCCATGGCCAAGGTCAGGGCGGCGACGGAGAAAATCCCCATGCTTCCCGGGTACCAAGTCATTTTTTCCGGGGAAGCCGAAGACATGACCGAAACTTTCCAATATATGCTGGAAGCTTTGATTCTGGCCGTGGTCTTTGTGTATCTTATCCTGGCCGCCCAGTTCGAGTCGTTCATCGAACCGCTTTCCATCATGCTTTCCTTGCCTTTAGCCGTGGTGGGCATGGCGGTCTTGTTGTTTTTGACCAAGGACACGGTCAGTATCATCAGCCTGATCGGTTTGATCATGCTTATGGGGTTGGTGACCAAGAACGCGATTTTGCTGGTGGATTACACTAAGATTCTTCGAGCCGGGGGAATGCCGCGGCGAGAGGCCTTGATTCTGGCCGGCCGGACCAGATTCCGCCCGATCATGATGACCACCCTGGCCATGATTTTCGGTATGCTGCCGTTGTCTCTCGGGTTGGGAGAGGGAGCGGAGATGCGAGCCCCCATGGCCCGATCCGTAATCGGTGGATTGGTTACTTCCACTTTGCTGACTTTGGTGGTCGTGCCGTCGGTTTATACGGTTCTGGACGATCTCGGCGCCTGGATACGTCGACGCTGGGAAGGCGCGCCCAAGGAAACAAGCCCTACCGAACACGACAAGCTAACAGCCTGATGATTCGATGCGACTCGCGATAGTCGGCCGGAATGAAATCATGTCGCCTATTATTCACTGATCCTTAGTTCATCACTTGCGGGCGTCGAGGCACGTAACTCCCGGCTGCAACGCTCGGCGGGAAAGTCCCGCACCCAAAGGCCCGCACGAATTCGGTTGCCGGTTACATTCATCGGTGGCATGCATTCCGCAGCGGCTCCGGGCACTGCCCGGCGGCGGGAAGATCCCGCACCCAATGGCTGCCTTGAACTCGGGTGGCTGTCAATACGGAGCCGCCGAGTATTTCGCTGATGGCTCGGGCACTGCCCGGTGGCTCCTCGACGTATGCTGAATACGCCTGCGGGCCAAAATCGGTCCAACTTCGCGTTTCGCCTGGGATTTACGCGCCCTATCCGCGATTTGATGGTGGATTTAGGTGATTTGCCACCAATTCGCTTGCCCAATTTCGAACCGGCATGTTAGTCTTGGACATTATTTGGTTTGGCGGGCGGTGATGAAGGCGGTTATTCAGCGGGTAGCGGAAGCGAAAGTCACGGTTGATGGGGAAATTGTCGGAGCCATTAATCAAGGACTGCTTATTTTGCTTGGCGTGGCGCAAAACGATACTTCCGCTGATGCCGATTATCTGGCGAACAAGATAGTCACCCTGCGCATCTTTCAAGATGATGCGGGTAAAATGAACCGTTCATTGATCGATATTTCCGGGCAGGCCTTGATAGTCTCCCAGTTTACTTTATGGGGAGACTGTCGTAAGGGACGGCGACCGTCGTTCACCCAAGCCGCGGCGCCGAATCTAGCCGAAAAACTGTACCAAGAGTTCATCGCCCGGGTGGCCGCCGGCGGCGTGCCGGTAGCTACCGGCCGATTTGGGGCTTTGATGAAAGTTTTTTTAGTTAATGACGGACCGGTAACTTTCATCTTGGACACTACCGTTCATGACTCGTGACCAGCGGCCTTCCACCGATCCCCGCGTCAGCCTGAACTCGGATGAATCGCCGGATGACCTGCCGCCTTGCCTCATATATGTGGATAAGGAGGGCCTTTTTTGGCAAACAAGGCCGCGGCGCAAGTCAGGAGGCGGTAGGCCAAAGGTT
>JADFXS010000171.1:0-1254 GCA_015233515.1 Deltaproteobacteria bacterium
TGCTATAATCATGCATAGATAAATAATATTGTCCAAATAGATTGAGCCGATGTCCGGTAACACAATGATGAGAAGAGTTAACGGATATAGACGCCTAACCGGACCCAGCATCCCAAATCATTTTTAGGTATGCGGTAACCACCTTATTTTAAACACTAAGCGTTTTATTTTTTCCTGGCTTCCGAGACTATGACTATGGCCAGAGCGCCCTCTTCCCCTTAACCAAATACCCCTCTCACCGGAGAGTGAACCAATGAATGATATAGATAAAACCCCTGATGGGAGTCATCGGCCCAGGATAATGATCGTCGAGGATGAAGTCCTCATCGGAGCCGACTTGGCGGCCGACCTTCAGTACCTGGGATACGAAGTCTGCGCAAACGTCACGACGGCCGAGAAGGCGCTTTACTTGATCGACAAAATACACCCAGACCTGGTGTTTCTCGACATCGTCCTTCAAGGGGGCATGGACGGCATTACGGCCGCGGAAATCATCCGTGAAAAGGTGGGGATACCGGTAATTTTCCTGACCGCTTACGCTGATACGAACCGACTGGAAAGAGCTAAATTGACTTACCCCTTCGGATATTTAATGAAGCCGTTTCACGAGAGAGACCTGAAGATTGCGGTTGAGATGGCTTTATATGTGGGGAATATTGATGCGGAGCGAAAGAAAGCAACCGCGGCGTTGGAAAACAGTGAAAAAAAATACCGTTTCTTGGCCGATAACGCCGAGGACGTAATCTTCACGTTGGACATGAACTTCAAATATACATATGTCAGTCCTTCGGTTTTTAAATTGAGAGGTTTTACGGCTTCAGAAGTCATGAAGCAGACTCTTAACGATGTATTGACGCCAGATTCATTATCATTAGTCGCCAAAGTAATTTCAGAAGAATTGAATACTGACGGGTTTGAGGGAACCAATCCTCATCGAATCATAACTCTTGAACTGGAGTCGAATCGAAAGAACGGCACGACGGTTTGGACGGAAGTAAAATCTTCATTTGTCCGGGATGAAAGCGGGAAAACCATTGGTGTTCTAGGCGTGACCAGGGATATAACCGAACGAAGGAACTCCGAGAAGGCCTTGCGCGCGAGTGAGGAGCGCTTTCGCAATCTGCTTCAAAACGTGCCATTTCTAGCCGTTCAGACATATGGATCGGATGGGATCACCCAATTTTGGAACCGAGCATCCCATCCGTTCAGACATATGGATCGGATGGGATCACCCAATTTTGGAACCGAGCATCC
>JADFXS010000171.1:1273-6269 GCA_015233515.1 Deltaproteobacteria bacterium
AGGCTATCCACCAGATGGCCGAAACCGGTCAACCTATTCCGGCCTCGGAATTATCACTCATGCGAAAGGATGGCTCGCGCGTATCGGTTTTTTCCAGCCACGCCCTTGTTCAAAGCCCGGAAGGGGGGCCGGAGCTGTTTTGCCTTGACATTGACATATCTGAACGCAAACGGGCCGAGGAAGAATTACGCCTTTTCAAATCAGTCATAGAACATTCCGATGAGGCGATTGCCATCAGCGAGTCCAATGGAATGCTTATCTATATCAATCCCGCCCACGAACGACTTTTCCATCGTTCTCTGGAAGAGGCTCGGAAACTTAACTATCGCGACTATTATCCGGAAAAATCTGTTGCGCTTTTAAACACGAAGGTTGTCCCGATGCTACGGCGCGGTGAGAGTTGGGAAGGCGAATTAGATGTTTTCGACAAGAACGGTCGCCTTTTCCCATTATGGGAACGTGCTGATACGATACGAGATTCTAATGGAAATATGCTTTATGCCTTCCACCTTATGCATGACATTACCGATCGCAAACAGGCTGAGGAAGAGAAGGAAAAGCTTCAAGCCAAACTCCAGCAAGCCCAAAAGATGGAAGCCGTCGGCATTTTAGCTGGAGGTATCGCCCACGAATTCAACAACCTGCTCCAATCCATCAACGGACACACTGAATTATTACTGATGGACAAACTTGAAAATGACCCGGATGGCCCCAGTCTGAAAGCCATCAAAAAATCAGGCACCTGGGCGGCTTTGCTTGTCAAGCAACTCTTGTTGTTCAGCCGCAAGCTCGAAGTCCGGCGTCGCCCGGTCGAACTCAACCAGGAAGTAGAGCAAGCCGTAAGGATGCTGGAACTGACTATTCCCAAAACAGTTGATATAGAAATTCATTTGGATAATAACTTGTGGATGGTTAAGGCTGACTCCGGGCAGGTCCAACAGACGCTCTTGAATTTGGGAAGCAACGCCGCCGACGCCATGCCGCATGGAGGAAAAATCGTCATTGAAACTGCGAACATCACGTTAGACGAAGAATATGCTCAGCCCCAATTAGGCGCCGTTCCGGGCAATTACGTTCTGCTGACCGTTTCGGACACCGGCCACGGTATGGACCAGGCCACCGTTCAGCATATCTTCGATCCTTTCTTCACTACTAAAGAGATCGGTAAAGGGACTGGGTTGGGGCTGGCTTCGGTTTACGGAATCGTGAAGGGTCACGAGGGTTATATCACCTGCTACAGCGAACCCGGTAAAGGGACGAATTTCAAGATATACCTGCCTGCCATCGCGCCCAAAGATGCTCCAAGGGACAAGACAGCGGAAATATAATTACTCACAAGTTGAAGCACCCCTTGGATCTATACGGGGAATGCGCTCTCCTGCGTGTTCAATGTTCCGCCGCCGCATACCGCCGGCCGAGCTTATTTTGAGGACTTCAAGATTCAGCCCGACAACGAGCTGGGCTTAAAGGATAATTCTCAGCAATTTTACCTTAGCTAAAGCTCAGAGACTGCTATTGCCACCCGTCGGCCTTTTTCAAAAAAAGCCGGGAGGAGAAAACTAATGCTTGAAAACCAGAGTCACGGCTCAAAAGCTTCACTATATAGCGCCTTGAGCATTCTGTTTGTTATCTGGTTGGTATCGTCCTGGTTCATCGCCGATTTCATCCTTGAATCACGTGCTCGCGAACTTATCGATATGGAAAGTGCGGCGCTGAAAATACGAGCGGACAATCTCGTCCACAATATAAATAATGATATCAAACATCTGCATGGCGTTCTATCCATGATTGCCAAAGATGAACAGATATTGACCGGTTTAGCCGGTTTAGGAGCAACCGCGTCCCGAACCTCTCTATCTTTGGAACATCAAAAAAAAATCTGGTTCGATGATTTTTCGCTGAAACCAATAAACGCGTACCTTGACCTGGTAAGCTCTTCGTTAGGCGCGAGTGTGTTGTGGATCATGAATGCCTCGGGTGACTGTATTGCCGCCAGCAACGCGAACACCTCCAAAAGTTTTGTGGCCACAAACTATTTCGACCGGGAATATTTTCAGGAAGCGCGTCGGGGAATAATCGGAAACCAATATGCCATAGGGAGGAATACCAACATTCCCGGCCTATATTTCAGCGCGCCTATTGCCGGCAACAGTCGGAAAATCGGGGTGGCGGCGGCCAAAATCGACCTTCCGGATTTGTCCCATTGGGTCAATCAAGCCGAGGCCTTCATTACCGACAAGTATGGAGTTATCATTCTGGCTCGAGACAAAAACTTGGAAATGCGCTCTCTTCCGGGCGCCAGCGTTATCCGGCTGTCTGAAGCTGAACGGCGGGCTCGCTACAAGCTGACCAATTTCCCGCCTCTTTTTGTAGATTCCTGGCGCGATTCTCGCTTTCCGTCAGTTTTGCACTTCAACCGGGATGAAAAACCGCTCTTGATGGCGGATAGGTCTTCAACAAACGATGAGATTAACCTCCATGTAGTGAGACACCTCCCTCAGCTGGCCGGTTTCAGCACGGACCGGTTGTCTCTATTTTTGCTGTTAGCTGCGACGGGAGCCGCGTTTCTTTTATTTATCGGGTTCCGTATTTATTTCGTACTCATCCGCAAACAGGCGGAAGGGGCGCTGCGGGCTAGTGAAAAAAAATATCGCCAAATTTTTGAAAACGTTCAGGACATCTTCTTCCAGACTGACTTAAAAGGAATACTGACAGAAATAAGTCCTTCCATCGAACGTTACGAATATTCTCGGGAAAAAATACTTGGAAAACTGCTTTATGAAGTTTATTACCATTTTGACGATATGGCAAAACTTATAGAAGATATTAAAGAAAAAGGAGAAATTATAGATTTTGAAGTTCGGATCAAAAGTAAAACCGGTCGGTTGGTCTATACTTCCGCTAACTGCCATTTTTTTTATGATGAAGCCAAAACCGCTATCGGAATAGAAGGTTCCTTAAGAGATATTACCGACCGAAAACTCGCTGAGGAAACTATTCATCAGAACGAAATCCGCATGCGCGCCATAACCGACTCCGCCCAGGATGCCATCCTGATGATGGACTCGGAGGGTCGAATATCCTACTGGAATCCGGCCGCCGAGCGTATCCTCGGTTACACTAGGGAAGAAGCCATCGGCCAGGACCTGCATGCGCTCCTGGCGCCGCCGCATCATTTAAAAGCACACCAAGCCGCCCTCCCTACGTTTCTTCAAACAGGTCAGGGCTCAGCCATAGGTAAAACGCTTGAACTGGAAGCCCGCCGAAAAGATGGAATTGAAATCCCGGTCGAGCTTTCGCTTTCAGCTATACTTATTAACGGAGGTTGGCATGCCGTGGGACTTATTCGCGACGTTACCGAGCGCAAGCGGGCCCGGAAAGCTCTTCAAGAGACCATGTTCGAGCTAGAACAGAGCAACCGCTTCCTTGAAAAAGCCACGGCCAAAGCCAGTGATATGGCCGCGCAGGCGGAGATGGCTAATATAGCCAAGAGCGAATTTTTGGCCAATATGAGCCATGAGATCCGCACTCCCATGAATGGGGTGATCGGCATGATCACCCTTCTGCTGGATACGGAACTGAACGAAGAACAGCGCCGCTACGCCGAAACAGTGCGCGCTAGTGCGGAATCCCTGCTGACTCTTATCGACGATATATTGGACCTCTCAAAGATCGAGGCGGGGAAACTCGAATTGGAAACCATCGACTTCGACCTGCGCGCCTTGCTGGACGACTTCGCCGCCTTGCTGGCCGTGCGCGCCCACGACCATGGTCTCGAGTTCATCTGCTCCATGGCGCCTGACATGCCGACCTATCTCCGCGGCGACCCCGGCCGCCTGCGCCAAGTGCTCGTCAACCTGACCGGCAATGCGGTGAAGTTCACCCACCAGGGCGAAGTCTTCTTTCGGGCCGATTTGATGTCGGAAACCGACGACGAAGTCATGGTGCGTTTCTCGATAAAAGATAGCGGCATCGGTATTCCGCCAGACAAGCAAAATCTGCTTTTCCAGAAGTTCAGCCAAGTGGACGCCTCGACCACCCGCCAATACGGCGGCACCGGCCTGGGCTTGGCGATCTCGAAGCAGCTCACCGAGATGATGGGCGGCCGGATCGGCCTTGAGAGCCAAGCAGGCCAGGGCTCAAAATTCTGGTTCACCACACGATTTGCCAAACAAAAGGAAAAAAAACGCAACGACCCACTGCCAGCCTTGATTCGTGGAGTCCACATCCTGGTGGTGGACGATAACACTACCCAGCGTGCGATGATTATGGAGCAACTCGAGCACTGGGGCGCTCACCCGGAAGGAGCCCCGGACGGTCCTGCCGCCCTGCAGGCCTTGCTTAGGGCCTCGGACAAGGGTGACCCCTTCATAGTGGCCATCCTGGACAAGCAGATGCCCGGGATGGACGGCGTGACCCTGGGCCGAATCATCAAGACTGACGACAAACTGGAAGACGCTCGCCTGGTGCTGATGACCTCTCTGGGACAGCAAAGCGACGCCGGACAATTCGGAGAGATCGGATTTTCCACCTACCTGACCAAGCCGGTGCGGCAGTCGGACCTCTTTAACAGCCTGTCCGCCGCATTATCCGGTGAAGTCGAGCCACCTCCAGACCGGACCATTATTCCGACCCACCCGATTGGCGAGATCCGTCGAGACGCGCAGCGCATCTTGCTGGCCGAAGACAACATCACCAACCAGTGGTTGGTTCTGAAGATACTAAAAAAAATGGCCCTGCCCGTGGATGCGGTAACCAACGGCGCGGAAGCCGTCAAAGCCCTCGCCATCCGGCCTTACGACCTGGTGCTGATGGATGTACAGATGCCGGAACTGGACGGACTGGAGGCCACTCGGTTAATTCGCAATCCTCAATCCAATGTCCTCAATCATAAAATTCCCATCATCGCCATGACTGCCAGCGCTATGCTGAGTGATCGGGAAAAATGTTTGAACGCAGGCATGAACGACTTCCTGTCCAAACCGTTTTCACCTCC
>JADFXS010000172.1 GCA_015233515.1 Deltaproteobacteria bacterium
AAGATCTTTCGGTAATCTCTCCACCGCAATTCGGCTTCGGGCAGGCCACTCCCGTGGGAAAAGGCTTGCTGTTTTTACATTTCGGATATTTGGTGCAGGCGAGAAACAGGCTGCCCTGCCGGCTGCGTTTCACGGTCATTTCCGCTCCGCAGCGGTCGCATTTGGGGTCCACGCCATCCGGAAAGGGCGGCAGGTTTTCCGGAGACCCGTTTCCATCTACGGCTCGGGTATTTTTGCATTCCGGATAGCCGCTGCAAGCTAGAAAAGGTCCGTATTTTCCTTTTTTCAGAACCAGAGGTCGGCCGCATTTTTCGCATATTTCCCCGGTCTCCGGAACTTCCATGCGAACGGGAATGATCTCACCCTGTTCATTTCGCGCAAAATCTATGGCGTTTTGGCATTCCGGGTACCGGCTGCAGGAAAGGAATGGGCCGTTGCGACCAAATTTCATGACCATCTCCGCTTCACAGCGATCGCATTTGACTTGAGTCTTCAATCCTTCCCGCTTCAGGGACGTCATGGCTTCTTGGGCCCGGAGCATGTCCTGGTCGAATGGACCGAAAAACTGGGCCACGATTTCCCGCCATTGGACTCGGCCTTCTTCTATTTCGTCCAGATGGTTTTCCATACCGGCGGTGAATTCCACGTCCATGATCCGCGGAAAGTTGGCCAATAACAAGTCACTGACGATGAAACCGAGTTCCGTGGGCTGGAGCTGTCCCTTTTGCGAATCGACATACTCCTTGTCTTTGAGAGTGGAAATAATGGAAGCATAGGTACTGGGCCGGCCGATGCCGTTTTCTTCCAACTCTTTTACTAAAGTGGCTTCAGTGAATCGCGGCGGCGCTTGAGTGAAATGTTGTTTAGGTTGGAGTTCCTTCAGCTTCAAGACTTGACCTTCGGTCAGAGGCGGCAGAACTTCTCGGTCCTCCTGTTCGCCAAAATCATAAAGTTCCAGGAATCCTTTGAATTTGAGCACCGCGCCGGTAGCCCGGAAAAGACCAGCGCCGGCGGCAATATCGGCCGTAGTCTGATCAAAAACCGCCGGGAGCATCTGGCTGGCCAAAAAGCGACGCCAGATAAGATCATATAGAGCCAAAAGTTGTCCGGAGAGATACGTCTTGACTTGTTCGGGACTTCGCATCGCGGAAGTCGGCCGTATGGCTTCGTGGGCGTCTTGAACACCTTTCTTGTTTCGGTAATGAACTGGTTTGTCCGGTAGGTTATGGGCGCCAAAACGATCGGTGATCACCTGCCGGGCTTCGGCGAGGGCGGTATCGGCCACGCGGACCGAGTCGGTACGCATATAAGTAATTAAACCTACCGAACCTTCGGGGCCAAGTTCCACACCTTCGTATAACTTCTGAGCCAGGGCCATGGTCCGGGCGGCGGGCAGCTTGAGGCGGGCAAAGGCCGCTTGCTGTAATTGGCTGGTCGTAAATGAGGGTAAAGGCTGACGCTTTCGTTCCCGGCTGACCACGGATTTGATCACAAACGGTTGTCCCTTTACCGCCTTGATGATGGCTTCTGCTTCCGGTCCGGATTTTATTTCTATTTTTTTGTTTTCGTATTTATGCAGCTTGGCGGTGAACTCCTGATGATCGGTCAGGAGCAGGGCGGTGAGGGACCAATATTCCTGGGGCCGGAAAGCAAAAATTTGCCGTTCCCGGTCCGTGATGATTCTTAAAGCTACGGACTGAACCCGGCCCGCGGACAATCCCCGTTTAACTTTTTCCCAAAGGAGCGGAGACAGCCGGTAACCGACGAGACGGTCCAATATCCGACGGGCCTGTTGGGCATCGAATCGCGGGATGGATAATTGCTCGGGATGAGTCAAGGCTTCACGGATGGCGGTCGGGGTGAGTTCGTGGAAAAGAACTCGTCTGAACTGGCGATCCTTGGCTTTCAGAACTTGAGCGATGTGCCAGGCAATCGCCTCGCCTTCTCGGTCCGGGTCCGGTGCCAAGTAGATCATCTCTTTGCCTTGAGCGGCTTTTTTCAGTTCGGCAATGACTTTTTGCTTGCCGGTAATGGTTATATATTCCGGAGTGAAGCCGTTTTCCACATCCACCCCCAGACGATTGACCGGCAGGTCCTGGACATGGCCGATGGAAGCCTTGACTTCGAATTCCTTGCCTAAATATTTGCTTATGGTCCGGGCTTTCGCTGGTGATTCAACTATTAATAAAGATTTTGCCATTACTTAACCTTGGTATAAAGCTGGCCCGGGAGCATTTTCACCAGGCCTTTGAGTTCCATTTCCAGTAGGACGGCGGCCAGTTGCGGCGGCGTTCGACCGGTTTTCCGGGACAGAACGTCCACATGCAGGGGGTCGTCGTCAAGGATCGTCCAGATTTTATTTTCTTCGGGGCTCAGATCCGGGGTTTCGGGCTCGTCCGGCAGTCCATCCAGGAGCGGCCGTGAGCTTTGA
Organism: Deltaproteobacteria bacterium; assembly: GCA_015233515.1. Next base: position 2,432 of record JADFXS010000172.1, read on the forward strand.
GCAGATCGGCGTTTGATTTTTCCGCCCTGGAGCTGAGTTTCTAATTCGTTAATTATATCCTGCCCGGTTTCCACCAGGGCCGCGCCTTGTTTTATCATGGCGTGGGTTCCGGCGCTTTTGATCGATCCGGCTCGACCCGGCACGGCCATGACGTCCCGCCCTTGATCCAGAGCAAATCGGGCGGTGATTAAAGCGCCGCTTTTTTCCGCGGCTTCCACGACCACCACGGCCAGGGACAGGCCGGAGATAATTCTGTTTCGTCGTGGGAAGTTGCCGGCTTGCGGCCATGATCCCAAGGGAAATTCGGTGACCAAGGCTCCTGACTTCGGAACATCCGCCAGCAGATCGAGGTTGGGTTTGGGATAGTCGATATCCAGGCCGCAGCCTAGGACGCCGATGGTTCGCCCGCCGGCCGAAATGGCGCCGCGATGGGCGGCGGCGTCAATGCCCACGGCCATGCCGCTGATCACCGTAACGACGGCGGCGGATAATTCTCCGGCGATTCGAGCGGCAACAGCCCGGCCGTGTTCCGTGGCTCCCCGTGAGCCGACTATGGCCACCGCTGCTTGATCCTCCTCTGGTTTCAACTCTCCGGCCACCCATAAAACCGGAGGCGGATCATCGATGTTTTTCAATAATCCCGGATAATCATCCTCTATCGACATAAGTAAACGATATCCTTGCCTGGTCGCCGCTTTAATTTCTCCCTCTACTTTATGGCCCCAGTCGAAACAGGTCAAGGCCTGGATGGTCTCATCCGGGAGATTAAAACCAGCCAAGTCATGTGGGCGGGTTTTGAACACGGCCGCGGGATCCGAAAAATGTTTAAGCAAATTGGCAAAACGGCGCGGACCGACTCCCGGGGTCATGGCCAAGGCCAACCAATGAAACAGGTCGATGCGACGATTTCTCCAGTCTGTCATGGCCTAACCCTGGCGAGGAAATAAAACAAGTTCAGCGAAGTCATGTAACTTTTCCTTTGGGTCCGAGTCAAGTTTTATAAACATAATTACTTGGGAGTCAGCCCGGATTCGTTGACCAAGGGGTCAAACAGTGATATATCTTAGATAGTATGGAATAAAATTAAAGTTTTGTCGGCCGCGAATTTTAAAATTATACACGGAAAGGTTTTCATGAAAGCCAAAAAAGATTTCAAAGTGGTGCCTCGATTGCCCGGCAGTCTGGAGGCCTTGCGACAACTGGCGTACAATGTAGTGTTCAGTTGGCATTCCGAAGTTCGTGACCTCTTCAAGCGTATCGATCCTCGTTTATGGTCGGATATCGGGCATAACCCGGTATTGATGCTCGGACTGGTGAGCCAGGAGCGTCTGAACGAACTGGCCGGCGACCCCGGATTCGTTTCGCAATTGGACGCCGTGAGCCGGGATATTGAAAGATATTTAACTAGACCTCGCCAGAAACAATTCGACGCCGAGGAAGGTTGGTTGGTCGCCTATTTTTCGGCCGAGTTCGGTCTGGCTACCTGTCTGCCTATTTATTCCGGCGGCTTAGGGATTCTAGCCGGCGATCACGTCAAAAGCGCCAGCGATTTAAACCTGCCTTTAGTCGGGGTGGGCCTATTGTATCAGGAAGGATATTTCTGCCAATATCTGAGCGCCGATGGATGGCAGATGGAAACCTACCCGGTCAACGATTTTGATAATATGCCCGTGGAAAGAGTTCGCGATCAGCAGGGACAACAGGTCAAAGTCACGGTCAATTTCAAGGACCAACTTGTGACCGTCGGATTATGGCTGGTTCATGTCGGGCGGATACCTTTGTATCTGTTGGATACCAATTTACCGGAGAATCCCCCGGACATCAGATTCACTACGGCCCAGCTTTACGGCGGCGATCGGGAAATGCGCCTCCGGCAAGAAATAGTTTTAGGGATCGGCGGGATACGAGCCTTAAAAGCCATTGGCTTGGAACCGACCATGGTGCACATGAACGAAGGACATTCCGCTTTTACCGCCCTGGAACGCATCAACATTTTACGCAAGGAAAAAGGGCTTTCCTTTGACGCCGCTCGAGAAGTCGTCCAGGCCAGCGCGGCATTTACGACTCATACTCCCGTGCCCGCCGGCAACGATACCTTTGATCCGGCATTGATTCATTCCTATTTAGGTGAATACACAAAAGAACTAGGTATCAACATCAAGGTGCTCATGGGTTACGGTCGAGTCAACCCCAGGGATGAAAACGAACCCTTTGGCATGACTCCCCTGGCCTTGAGGTTGTCGGCTCATGCCAACGGCGTCAGCAAGCTGCATGGTCAAGTCTCTCGAGCCATGTGGCAGGGGGTCTGGCCTCACAACCCGGTTGAAGATGTGCCTATTGATCACGTCACTAACGGCGTCCATGTGCCCACTTGGATATCCCGAGAGATTTCCCAAATTTTTGATCGGTATTTAGGCCCGAACTGGGCGGAAGACCCTGATAACGAACGAGTATGGGAGCAAGTGGATCAAATTCCCACCACGGAGTTATGGCGGGCCCATGTTCGCTGCCGGGAGCAGTTAGTGGCTTATGCGCGGCAACGTCTTTATTATCAGCTATCCCAGCGAGGCGCGCCGACATCCGAACTGCAGGCCGCCCTGGAAGTCCTGAATCCTGACAGCCTGACTATCGGCTTTGCCCGAAGATTCGCTACTTACAAACGAGCGACCTTACTTTTTCGCGAGCCTGATCAATTGGAGCAGATCATCAATAATCCGGACCGTCCCGTCCAGATGATCATCGCCGGCAAGGCTCATCCCCAGGATAACGAAGGCAAGCAATTCATCAAAACCATAATTCACTTAGCCCGCCAGGAACGTTTCCGTCGCCGGATCGTTTTTCTGGAAGATTATAACATGCACTTGGCCCATTTGTTGGTGGCCGGGGCGGATGTCTGGTTGAATACGCCAAGGCGCCCTCTTAAGGCTTGCGGGACCAGCGGAATGAAGGCCATGGCCAATGGATCCTTGAATTTGAGCGTCCTGGACGGATGGTGGGACGAAGGCTACCACCGGGATTGCGGTTGGTCCATCGGTTATCGCGAAACTTACGCCGATTTGAATTTCCAAGATGAAACCGAAGGTCGAGACTTGCTTAATTTGTTGGAAAAGCAAGTTGCGCCGCTGTTCTACGGTCGATCCAGTGACGGCGTTCCCCGCGGTTGGGTGGAAAAAATGCGGGCCGGCTTGCGCAAACTGGCGCCGATTTTCAATGCTCACCGCATGGTCCAGGATTACGCCGAAAAATTTTATATTCCCTGTTCCAAGCGTTATAGAACCCTGAGCCGGGACAATATGGCCGGCGCTAAGGAATTAGCCCAATGGCGCAGTAAAATCATGACTGGATGGAGTGACGTGGCCGTGGTTGACGTGACTTCCGGCAATGGCCAGGAAGCTTTTGTCGACGGTGAGATTCAGGTCACGGCTCGGGTCAGATTAGGCGGATTGTCTCCGGATGACGTCACGGTGGAGGCATATTTCGGCTCCTTGGACCATAATGGTGACTTCACGGTCCGAAATACCTCGGAACTGACTCCAACCGTCAGTGAAGGGGATGTGCACGAGTTCCATGGCTTGGTTCCCTGCAAGATTCCAGGGCGTTTCGGGTTCACCGTGCGAGTCATGCCCAGTAAACGCCGATTGGAAAATCCCTTTGTGATGGGGCTGGTCGTCTGGGCTTGATGCCGGGATTGAGATTGATTTCCCATGAAACGGAATAGGTGAAACCATGACAGATCGAGCACAGTGGGCTGCGGCAAATGAAGATAAAGACGCTATTATTTCCGGC
>JADFXS010000173.1:0-690 GCA_015233515.1 Deltaproteobacteria bacterium
CCAAATTGGTGACGATCTCAATCATCCGCGGGATGGTCCGGCGGAGCAAGGCGGTGGTCAGCCGAATCTGCGAGTTGAGGTCCATGGGCTTAAGTTCGGGTTTAACCTTACGACCGAAGAGCAGTAATCGTTGCACCAGCTCGGCGGCCCGTTCAGTGGCCAGGTCCATTTCCTTCAGACATCGGCGGATTTCCTGGTCTTGAATGTCACGGGACAACATCAGTTGCACGTATCCGGAAATTGCCTGAAGAAAGTTATTGAAATCATGAGAGATGCCGCTGGCCAGGGTGCCCACGGCTTCCATTTTTTGAGCATGAGCCAATTCTTCTTCCATACGACGAAACTCACGTTGAGCGGTTACGCGTTCGGTCACGTCCCGGCTCGAACAGATCACGTATGGAATTCCATCATCACCCGCTTGAAGGACGTTGCGGAATTCCGTGTAGTGGTGGGTCATATCTTTAAAAATAAAGATAAAAACCCCATCTTTTCGACCATGGGTGGCGATATTCGGTAAATATTCATGAAAAAAAGGCGATTTTAGATCGGGCGGCATAAAATCCGATACCGGTCGACCGATTAATTCATCGTGAGAGTAACCGGAAGCTTTGACCGCGGCGGGATTGACATCCATGATGATACCGTTGAGATCGTGGATCAGGATAAAATCACTCATATTATTAAATAATT
>JADFXS010000173.1:770-5099 GCA_015233515.1 Deltaproteobacteria bacterium
TTCGATAAAGCCGGCGTCCAAATACATTTGAATTGTCAGCTCAACCCGGATTGGGCTGCCGTCCCGTTGCCGTAACTCGGCGACGGCCGAATCAATCTTTCCGTATTTCTTTAATTTACTGGCTAAATTTCTTCTGATTTCCCTGGAAACATGAATTTCGATCCCCATTTGATGAGTCAAAATCTCATCCCGCGATCCATATCCAAACAACCGAGCACAGGCTTCGTTGAGTTCCAAGACACATCCTGTCTTGATTTCAATTCGAAACATGCCCACCACGGCCGTATCATATAAATGTCTATACTTTTCCTCGCTGTCCCTCAGGGCTTTTTCCAATTGTTTATGGTCGGTTATATCCGTCAGCACCCATAGAATATCTTGTGAACGATCATTATTGAGAATCAGCCGGCTGGAGATTTTAACCCAATGAACTTGATCATATTTATCTACAATCTGGTATTCGGCCGATATCGAGCGCCCGGAAAGGACGTTTTCATGATTTTTTTGTATCCTTGTAAAGTCCGTGGGATGAACAAAATTACTAAAGCGCCGGCCGGTGAGATATTGGGGGGTATACCCCAGCAAGGGCTCTATCGCCGAGCTGATGTAATTTATGTTACCTTCCTTGTCCGTGGAAAAAACAAGATGATCGGAATTCTCAAGCAAACCTCGATATTTCTTCTCACTGGCCTCCGCCCGTTTCAGCCGGTATTTCAGCGCGGCGGTCTGTCTCTCCAAACGGGCAACTTTTTTTCGTAAGCGTTCATTGGTGAGTTTGTCAGTCAATTAAAATACCTCTGTTTAAAAAATCGACTATACCGCTTGGATACACAAAACCCACTGGAGGAGGATAACAGGTGAGATTCGATGGTCACCAGGGAGGAGCTAAACGCCGGGTGTGGAGTCTTCCTGCCAAGTGTTGCAGCTTGAATTTCTGGACCTCATTGTTTGAGGGTAGTGAGTCACAGATGTGAACAAGTCTTGCTTTAAAAAGTTGATGGTTATTTCAAAATATAAGACCACTACCTTTTCCTTGGCCTGATTCTTTAAAATCCAGCCAATTATAGGCTTTTAATAATATCACAATAAAGCATCGTCCGGTTAGTATAAATATGAAAACTTCCAGCGGCAGGATACGGGAAATGCCCTGGCCTGCCTCTTGAAGCGGAGTCGGCGCGGACATGCTTAAGTTTGGTTCATCCGGTCCCGATTCTTCATTTTTTGATAACCATATTAATCAAACAAGTCTTCCAGTTCATGACATTTTTCTTGACACTCAAACCGGTTCTCCATTAAATCATTAGCCGGATTATATATTTACCCAGGTGACTTCTCATGCGGATCAATATACCCATGCCTATTCGCTTAATATGAGCAGTGGATAGGGAACCCGGGCGGTTCCCCGGACAAATTACGCTCGCCGTCACCCCTCGTCCAGCCTGATGGTTTTCGCCTGAATGTTTGGTCGCTGTGACCAGCGGCGTAACATTCAGGAGGCAACACAACAAAGAGATTAAATACTTATATTGGTTGGGTCACCTTTTCTCACGCGGCCGTGAGGTTTGTCTTCATGCCAAATTGGCCGCCATAACGACCACAAAGCAGATAATTGAAGTTATTATGGTTGATTAGCTCTTTCAACCTAATACGGGAGACTACCAGGGGTCAGGAGATATTATGGGAAATTATAAAAATTTTTTTGCCACATCTTGGGGAGTGATCGGGGTTGGCGCTTTCATCGGCCTGGCGGCGGCCTTGCTGCAAAAAGCCGGGAATCCGCCCAATATGGGAGTCTGCGTGGCTTGTATGACTCGAGATATTGCCGGCGCCATCGGTTTACATCGCGCGGCGGTAGTCCAGTATATCAGGCCGGAAATCATCGGCCTGGTCCTGGGCGCCTTGGCGGCGGCCTTGGTTTTCAAGGAATTTCGACCGCGGGGCGGATCATCGCCTTTGGTTCGTTTTGTCCTAGGAATGCTGGCCATGATCGGGGCTTTAGTTTTTTTAGGTTGCCCGTGGCGGGCGTTGCTTCGCTTGGCCGGCGGGGATGGAAACGCCATTCTTGGTCTGGCGGGACTGGCGGTCGGCATTTTCATCGGGACCAGATTTTTCAAAATCGGCTATACCCTGGGACGCTCCACACCTTCAGCTTCTAGCGTTGGCTGGCTGCTGCCCGGTATGATGGCCGGCCTGTTGATATTGCTGGTGCTGTTCCCGCAAGAGCCCGGGCAGGACAAAAGCGGCATCCTTTTTTACAGTCTCAAGGGCCCCGGTTCCCAACACGCCGCCATATTGATTTCCCTGGCCGCCGGATTGCTCATCGGCTTTGTCGCCCAACGCAGCCGCTTTTGTACTATGGGTGCGTTACGAGATCTCATTTTGTTTCGCCAAACCCATCTTTTTGGAGGCCTGATCGCCCTGGTCGCGGCGGCCTTTCTGACCAACCTGGCGTTAGGGCAATTCAAACCCGGTTTCACCGATCAACCGATCGCCCATACTCAACACCTGTGGAATTTTGCCGGCATGGTCCTGGCCGGATTGGCTTTCGCCCTGGCCGGTGGTTGCCCCGGACGCCAACTCTTCCTGGCCGGCGAAGGCGACGCGGACGCCGGCGTTTTTATTCTGGGTATGCTGGTCGGCGCGGCCTTATCCCACAATTTCGAGTTGGCCAGCTCGGCGGCCGGCATCGGTCCCCATGGCATGGCCGCGGTGATCGTCGGCCTGATCCTGTGCCTGGTCATCGGCTTTACCATGCGCCTGAAAACAACTTGAGGAGGGATTTTATGGGTCAAATAATTGACGAACGAGGTTTATCTTGTCCTCAACCGGTTTTGGATTTTTTGAACCAAGCCGCCCGGCAAAAAAAGGGGGACCTAACCGTCCTGGTAGACACGGACACGGCTAGGGAAAATGTCATCCGCGCCGCGGACCGGCAAGGCTGGCAATTGGTCGACTTGACGAACGATGGCCCAACCAGCCGATTATCCTTCCGAAAAACGTGACCTATGACTTTACTTGCTAAAGTATTTGATTGGAAAAATAAGTCTCGTTCTCCAGCAGTGCGGACTGAATCGTCCAAAACCGATCGAGGACTGGCCCTGTTTGCGAATACCAGCGAAGTCATCCGCGCCGAAAAAATCCTGAAAACTCTTGGACACACAGTCCGCGTGGTGGGACCGCCGCCGGAAGTCCGGACCGGATGCGACTTGGCGATAGAATTCCCCATCGTGGAACAACTGCATATCCGGAGAGCCCTGGAGCAGGCGGGCTTACCACCCTTGAGACTTTTCCCGGTTTCCGGACCCATGCTGGAACCGGTAAGCCTTTTCCAGATCAAGGACTTTGGCGGGTATTTAATGGTGAGGGCGGCGAATATGAAGCTGACCATCAGCAAAGATAATATGACGATTGTCAATGTTTCCGGCGGAGGATGCCCGGACGTGCCTTACCTGGCCGCCCAGATGATCGGGCGGCCATTGAATGACGCTCCCCGGCCCCGAGACCTGGGGCACACCTTATGTGGTTATGCCCTGGAGTTGGCTTTTGAAGAAATGAGGCGTTTGTGCTCGGTATAATCGGCACGATACCGCTTGGTAATTTCCCTTTGACCATAGGACCGGCTCGTCTCCAGGACGGCCGCATATCGGTCGACAAGCTGGAGTTGGATATTCACCGTGGCACCCCGGCTCTTCTGGCCGCCGCTTTGGCCGTATCCGAGGTGTTGGGTTTGGAGCCGCCGACAGCTATTCTGGCGGGCGATATCGGCCTTGGAACAGGCAGCCGTCAACTATACCAGCACCTAGCCGCCAATTTGCCCCAACAAAAATTCTCCGGTCTGGTCTTTCATTACTTGATGCCGGACGTGGATTGGCACAATCGAGTCCTGTTCGCCGTGGAAGCCATGTCGACACGCCCGCTGCTGATCGCCGACGCCGGGTATATGTACGCGGCCAAAATGAGCGGCCAGGCTGATTCCTACGATCTGTTCACCCCGGATGCCGGTGAGCTGGCCTTCCTGGCCGACGAAGAAGCCCCGCATCCTTTTTACACCAGGGGTTTTATTCTGCATGAAGAAAATCAAGTCCCGGATTTGGTGGCCAGGGCCTATGAACACGGTAACGCCGGCCGGTATCTGATCGTGAAGGGAGAAATCGATTATATCGCCAATAAAGATGGAGTGTTGGAAACCGTCGACCATCCGACCGACGCGGCCATGGAAGCCATCGGCGGCACCGGAGACACCTTGACCGGAATCGTGGCCGCCCTGGTTGCCGCCGGACATAGCCTGAGCCGTTCGGCGGCGGCGGGTTGCCTGATCAACCGCACGGC
>JADFXS010000173.1:5131-5666 GCA_015233515.1 Deltaproteobacteria bacterium
CCATCGGGGAAATCATTACCCGGCTTCCAGAGGCGTTGAAGCTAGTGTTAGACAGCGCCGACCTTCGCGGGTAGTTTTACCCGGATTTTGCAGTTGCCTTCCGCCGCGGCGCCGAACTGCCGGCGGCAACACTTGTTTCCCGCATTTCGGCCCTTTGCCGCGAACCCGATCGCCAAATCCGGGTCTAAATAACTTGGCCCGGATATTGAATATTCCCACCACCTAAGAAGTCAAAAATCTTTGAGCGATTGGCCAGGTGGTGAGATGATCAATCAGATAAACAGCAATGTCGGTAAAGTCCCGGCCCTATATGCCGATCAGACCAAGCGTTCGGCTTGGCGAGAAGAAATGTTGGCCCAAGTCCTGGAAAAAGTCCGAGAAACATCTCCGATGGTGGCCAAGGCCTCAGCCCGGACTCCCCGGAACAGACCGGTAAAGGGCAGCGTTGTGGATGTAATCGTCTGATATCGACCTGTACGCCGATCACCAGACCGGCGACGGCTCAGTGAATCTCAATAAGGCCACTGACGCCTGG
>JADFXS010000173.1:5719-6200 GCA_015233515.1 Deltaproteobacteria bacterium
GATACCCGGCTTTGCCCATGACGGGCAACCTTCCAAGGCCTCGGTCCGCAAATATTTCCGCCAAACAACATCATCGGGCCAGCGGTGATGATCATAACCGGTCATAACCGCGCCGACCCGTTCTTGAAGAACTTCTTCCCAACGAGCCGGCAATATTTTTTCCGGTCCCTTTTTTAACCATTGGCCGAGGACTTCCCGGCTCCGGACTAAAACCAATTGGAACGCCCCTAAAGGGTCCACCCACAGCCCTTGGTCGGTCTTCCATTTACTCATGACTTCGGGAAATTTCTGCTCCAGAGCCAAAAAAAAATCACGTCCGGTCTGATCGGTGTCAAAAAATTGGCCACGACCATGTCGGTGGCGCAGTTCATCCACCAAAGCCATGACCCCCTGGACGCTCACCACCGGTAAACCTCTCAGTGCGTCGACCTGAAACTGCACCGCCAGGGCGTCTCCGACGGATAAGGGAATAAAATAAGCC
>JADFXS010000174.1 GCA_015233515.1 Deltaproteobacteria bacterium
ATAGATTTCATCCACTTCGACATACAATGGAAAGGTGACATCGTGTCGCAGAAGTTCAAAGTACGGGTTGTTCAGTAGTTTAGCGATGTTTGATTTAACGCCGGAAAAGAAATTATCGGCGCACAGAACATCGTAACCGCGTTGGAGCATGGCTTCGCATAAGTGGGATCCTAAAAATCCGGCCCCACCGGTCACGAGGACTCGTTTTTTCACTATTTTGCCTCCGCAGCCGGAATCAGATGTCTATCCGGCAAATCAGGCCGAGCTGGCCTGGAGGTTGACGGAACGCTCAACCCTGATAATAAAATTAGAAATACCCACCCACCCATGCATGAGATTATTTTTAAAATAAACAATCAGTTACGGTTATTTCGAGCGATGAGCGAAATTCCCGGCGCCCTCATGGCCTTAAAGAGTTCCCGCCACGGCTTGCGCTGCTTCCCGAAATAACACCTGACTCTCACCTGGGAGGCAGGTTATGGCGATTTGAAACAGCCTGGAAAAGCTGTTTCTTAGGAGCAAGTAATAGGGATAATTGTCACGGATGTCAAGAAAAGAGCGGCCCCTCGCCACAAACCCGACTGTAAAATCCGGGTTAAACCGGTTCCTCAAATAGAAGGGTTTGGACGTCGCTGTGCAGGGTGCTGATCAAGGATGACCTTGATATTCGGATTTGAAAGCCGGCGACCTTTCATTTTTTGTCGTCGAAAACAGCCCTGATTACTTCGGCCACTTCGCGTATCACCAATGGTTTCAGCAGAAAACGTTTGGCCCCCGTCTTCATGACGGTTTCCGCGGAAACCTGTTGACTGAAGCCGGTGCATAGAATGATGGGAATGTCGGAACGGATTTTTATTATCTCCCTGGTCAGTTCCAGACCGGTCATGTTGGGCATGGTTTGGTCGGTAATGACCATATCGAAAGCATCCGGCCGGCTTTTAAACAAGGCCAAGGCTTCCAAACTGGATGTCTGAATGGTTACCTGGTAACCCAAATAACGTAAGGTCTCTCTACCGATTACGGCCAGGGCTTCTTCATCGTCCACAAAAAGGATACGCTCGGAACCTTTGGGCAGCAATTTGGCGTTTTCGTGAACATGCTCCACGGATTCGTTTTTTATTAACGGCAAGTAGACACGGAAAGTCGACCCTTTCCCGACTTCACTGTAAACTTTAATATCGCCGCCGTAATTCTTCACTATGCCATAAACCACGGCCAGCCCCATCCCGGTTCCTTCTCCGGGAATTTTGGTCGTGAAGAACGGTTCGAATATTCTTTCCATGATCGATTTGATCATGCCATGCCCCGTATCTCCGACGGTCAGGCAGCCATATAATCCCGGTGGTAATAAAGTGAATTGGATATCCGATACTTGATCCAATTCCACCAAGGAAAGGCGGACTTCCAAGACTCCGCCTTTATCCCCCATGGCATGCGCGGCGTTGGTGCATAAATTCATCATGATTTGATGAATTTGAGTCGGGTCGCCTTTAACGATCAGAGGTTTCGGTTCGATTATCTGCCGGATTTCGATGGTGGTGGGTAAAGACGATCTGAGAAGTTTCAATGATTCCTTAACGATGGCGGCTAACTCGATGGGACGGTGTTCACTTTCCCCTCGCCGGCTGAAGTCTAATATCTGACGGATCAGTTCCTTGGCTCGCTGGCCGGCTATAAGGACCTGTTCCAAATAACCATACAAACGAGAATCCAACTGAGGAGTCAGTTTGACTAATTCGGTGTAGCCGATGATCGCCGCCAGGATATTATTGAAATCGTGAGCTATTCCTCCAGCCAATGTGCCGATGGCTTGCATTTTTTGAGCCTGGAGAAGTTGATCTTCCACTTTTTTCCTTTGATCCTCGGCCCTGACTAAACTAGTCAAATCTTCATAGGTAATGAATTGGTCGCCGCCGGGTATGGTTACCGGAGAGAATCGGACGATTTTTTCCGAATTATCCTGACAGGTCACAATATAAATATTAGGACTTTCCTGACCAGGGGGCAATACTTTGGAATTGAGAATCCAAGTGGAAATGGAATTTTCGCTGTTTCCCTGAATCGGATAAGCTTTTTTATGCCAGTTTTGATTAATTGGAATATCGTCCAAGGAATATCCAAACATATCGGTGAATTTAGGATTTACATACCGATAGCTTCCATCCGGAGCAAGAATGGATACTCCAAAGGGTGATTCCTCGATGAGCAGCTTGAATCGTTCCTTTTCCTGATGAAGCGCCAGTTCCATCCGTCTGTGTTCGGCGATCTTCCAGACGGAGTCCATCATCAGCGTCAGCTGATCCAGGTCGAGATTGGAATACGCGCTATCTTTGTTAGCCACTCCCACCACGGCGATGATTTGATCGTCACTGAAAATAGGGAGAGTCATGAAGCGGAAAATATGAGCGTGTCCTTCAGGGTAGCCCTTTTTCAAGGGGTTTGGCGCTTGAAAATCATTAATAATGATCGGCTGGCGCTGCCGGACCGCTTCTCCCCAAGCGCCGGCTTTTTCCAGGTCATACTGTGTTGTCGGTTTTGAGATTGAACACTCCTTCATGGAATTTTCTGACCAGGAATGTAAAGTAAATCGGCAATTTTTTTCGTCATAATAATTAATATAGCCTATTTTGCTGTCTGATAGAGCAACGGCTTCTTCTAGAGCGAAGTCCAAAAATTCTTGCAGCGAAGTGGATTTTAGTTGTGAAATTTTAAGAAGGCTACGCAAGCGTGCTTCTCTTATCCTGGTCATTTCACTGGTTTGTTTACTCTCGCTGATATCTCTTCTTTGGATAACGTATCCTTGCACTTGATCCCTGGTTTTTAGGGGAGATATGACAATTTCCAGATAACAGCGGCCGGATCTGGTCGTCCGAAATAAATTATGTTCCTTGACTAAATCAAAGTTAAATTCAGATTCATACCGCACAATTTCGTTATTCCGCAATTTGGTTTTAATATCCGGCGCAAGATGTGGATCACTAAAAAAATTGATATTTGCAATGTCTGACTTGTTAAGAACTCCGACAATTCGCAGGCAGGATTCATTGCAGTCGACCAAGCGTCCCTTGGCGTTATATAGCTCTATTCCGATAGGCGACTGGGCAAAAACTCCTCGGAACCTTTCCTCGCTGACCCGCAATTTTTTTTCCGCCGATATGCGAGCGGTGATATCTTGCATCAACCGTTCATTGGCTTTCAATAATTCCGCGGTCCTTTCCTTGACTCGGATTTCCAGGAGGTCATGCGCTTCGCGCAGGGCGGCTTCAGCTTTTTTACGTTTGGTGATGTCACGGTTGTTGCCGCGTCTGCCCAGGCAAACGCCTTGGGCGCTGTAAACCGGCTGACAGTAATGGCTGATCCAATGTTCTTCGCCGTTACGGTTGATGATGCGAAAGTCCAATTGATCCATACTGGAACTGTTCAAGGCGTCGTTAATATGGCCAATCACCATCTCGCGATCCATCGGGTGAGTAATTCGGGCTAAAAGAAAAGGGTCTTTTAGAAATTCGTCGGGATGATACCCGGTGACTCGCTCACAAGATGGCGAGACATAGCAGAATTTGCCGTCCAGGCCCAGCCAATATTCCCAATCATAAGTGAAATCCGCTACGGTCCGGTATTTTTCCTCACTCACCCGTAGCGCTTCTTCCACAATCTTGCGATCAGTGATGTCTTCTCCGGAAAATATTATTTCAACTATTTTATGATTATCGTACCTTAAATATGAATTATGAAAAGCGACGATTCGTTTTTCACCGGTCTTGGTTATAATTGGATTTTCGTAATACTCTAAGGGTTCGATATTTCCGGAGAAAAATTTGTCAAATAAATTGCGTATTTCAGTTCGTATTTCACTGGGTAGACACACGTCGAACCAATTTCGGCCGACAATCTCCTCATCAGAGTATCCAAGAATCTGTTTACCCTTGAGATTGATATGAATGATCCGGCCTGCCCTGTCGAGCACGACAAGCATGACTCCCGCGGTATTAAAGTACATCTGTACCTGATCGTGTTCCCTCTGCAGTTCTGACTCAACCCGCTTTCTTTCGGCTATTTCGAGACTGAGCAGGCGATTTGCCTCGATTAAATCAGCGGTTCGTTCTTCAATCCGCCTTTCCAGGTGATTATGGGCTGCTTGCAGTTCTTTCTCCGACTGCCGTTTTTCGTTATCAGTGCGGGCCAAATGCAAGGCGATCTCAATAGTGGTCTTTAATTGACGCTTATCGTAAGGCTTTAAGAGATAGCCGACCGGGTCCGATAATTTCGCTCTTTCAATGATTTCTTCATCATCGTATTGTGTTGAAAATAATATTGGGACATGATTACTTGAATGAATACGTTCGGCTGCTTCTATTCCGTCCATTCGACCATTCAGGAAAACGTCCATGATGATCAGGTCGGGTTGGATGGACTCAGCTCTATCTACGGCTTCCTCACCTGAACATACCGTGTCGCAGACCGTATATCCGAAGCTCTCGAGCATATTCTTCAATAGCAAAGCAAAGACGGCTTCGTCCTCGACAATCAAAATTTTCGGCATAACCGTTTGTGGTATTACGGGATAACGGTTAGCCGTCATTTTTGACCTCCTTTAAGTCGAAACGGATTTCTCCACCGAGAAGACGATAAAATTTTTATTATTCTTGAGATCATTCTAATCCTAATAAGATGGAAAAGCAAGTGAAGGGGGTAACTCTGGCATTTTCAGCAAGTTGAAGATTCCCGCCGCGAGCCGCGAGGAATCTTCGACATGTAAGGAATAAAAACGTTTTTATTTTTGTCCGCTGACCCGGCAGCAAGCTACTGGGTCAGCGGACTTGCATGTTGAAACAATATGAAAAAGAAAAATTTTTTAAAATCTATAATTGGTAATTGCCTGCGCCGTAAAAATTTTATTAAAACACCGAAAGGGATCGGCCTTGATATCAACATAGGGCCGTTGACCCGCTATTCGGGCCGGATGGAGTGCGGCATCGATTCATTGAAGCTCTACACGGCAAGTTGCGGGGTTAGCGCCCGCCTGCAGGTTCAAGATAAACAAACCCCGCTTTGACTCCATCCATTATTACTATTGCCAACCACCTATTTGTTAAGTAAATTACCTTTTCGGGCTGTAGGCCGATTTAAATTTTCCAGGCTGTAGGCGTATGATTTCCGAAAATACCGTCCTTACTATTGACTTGCATGATCTGGTCCTGGCCCTATCCGAAGCCTTGGGCCTGGTGGGCGGTAAAATCGTCAATCACGGCAAGAGGGTGGCATGGCTGGCCTTGAACCTGGCGGAAGACCTACAACTATCGCCTACGGAATTCGACGAGTTGCGGACTGCGGCTCTTCTCCATGACGCCGGAGTGTCTCGAACCAAAATTCATGAAAAACTCCGGCAGATGGATTGGGAAGGAGCCATGGAGCACTGTCAACACGGAGCAACCCTTCTAAAATCGTTTCCCCCTTTAACCCGGGCGGCCCAAATCATCCTTTATCATCACACTAAATGGCCGGACTTGGCTCGGATGGACATTGACCCACGGATTGCGTTATTAGCCAACTTGATTTTTCTCGCCGACCGCATCGACGTGCAAATCAATTGGGATATCGAACTGTTATTGAATCGAGACCGTATCGTCGCTCAGATAGAAAGCGTGGCCGAATCGTTTTTTCATCCGGAACTGTTAAAATCCTTTCATCGGAAAGCCATGGTGGAGATATTTTGGTTAAGCCTTCACCCTCGGCATCTGCCCACGGCCCTTTCCGGTTTCAAACCCCTTAGCGCTTTGAGTCTGGATCTGGATGGATTGCAGAAATTGGCGCACGTTCTGGCGACCATAGTCGATAATAAAAGTTCTTTTACTCGATATCATTCCGAGGGCGTCAGCCGGTTGTGCGAATTTTTCGCTCAGCGCCTGGGAATGCCCGACCCAACCATAAAAAAATTAGGGATAGCCGGATTACTGCACGATGTTGGTAAGCTGGCCATCCCGGATGAAATATTGGATAAGCCTTCGGCCTTGACGGATGATGAATTCCAGATCGTGAAATGCCATCCGTTCGAGACTTATTACATCTTGTCCGGTCTGCCGGCTCTGAAGGATAGTCGGGACTGGGCGTCGTATCACCATGAAAAGGCCGACGGCTCCGGCTACGCTTTTCGCTACCGAGCTAAAGCTTATCGCCTCGAACACCTACTC
>JADFXS010000175.1 GCA_015233515.1 Deltaproteobacteria bacterium
ATAGGGATGATAGGGCGGATGAAAAATGTCGTCGGCTTCACTGGTCTGGACCACTTCCCCTAAATACATCACCGCCACCGGGTCGGAAATATGATACACGGCCGCCAGGTCGTGGGAGATGAAGAGGTAGGTGGTCTGGTTTCGGGTTTGAAGATCGAACAGCAGGTTGATCAACCCGGCTTGAACCGAGACATCCAGCGCGGATAGCGGTTCGTCCAGAAGAACCAACTCCGGATTGGCGGCAAAGGCCCGGGCGATGGCCACGCGCTGTTTTTCTCCGCCGCTCAGTTCGCCGGGGAAACGATGGGCATAGGACGCGGGCAGGTTGACCGCCTCGAGAAGTTCATAGGTTTTCTCCTGTATCCGCCGGCGGTCCAGCCCGCTGAACAGGACCATGGGGCGCTGAATGGCCTGGGCCACGGTTTGGCGCGGGTTGAGGGACACGTCGGGATTTTGGAAAACCATCTGAATTTTTTGAAGGATTTTCGGAGGCCGGTGAGACGTGGTCAGCCCGAGTTGTTCCTGGTTCAGAATGGCTTGGCCGGAAGTGGGGGCAAGGAGGCCGATGATCGTCCTCATCAGGGTCGTCTTGCCGCAGCCGCTTTCGCCGACGATGCCCAGGGTAAATCCTTTGGGAATGTCCAGGGAAACTCCGTTGACCGCCCTGGTGACCTTGCCTTCGCCGCGACGCAAAGACAGAAACGAGCCATGGGTCCGATAGTGTTTATGGATTTTTTCGGCCCGCAGTAAGGTCGCCGTGTTTTGCGGTTTTTCAAATTTTCGGGGCTGATCGATTTCTTCCAACTTTTTCGGCAAATCCGACCATCGCCGGCAAGCCGACCAGTGACCCGGCTTGACTTCGACCAGAGCCGGCCGTTCGGTCAGGCAAGGCTCTTCAACGAACAGGCAGCGCGGAGCAAAGATGCAACCTGATGGTATTTCACTGAGACGAGGGATACGTCCAGGCAGGCTGATCAAGGTACATTTCCGGAAACCGGGATCGAAATGCGGGATACAGCCCAACAAACTGAGAGTGTAAGGGTGGAGAGCGTTTCGGAAAATTTTTCTCGTCTCGCCCACTTCGAGCAGGTTTCCGGCATACATCACGCCCACCCGGTCACTGATCTTGGCCACGACCGCCAGGTCGTGGGTGATGTAGAGGATGCCCGAATTATAAACCTGCTTTAATTCGCCCACCAAGTCCAGAACCACTGCCTGGGTGGTCACGTCCAGGGCCGTGGTCGGTTCATCCAGGATCAGCAAGTCGGGATTATTGATCAAGGCCATGGCGATGATGCATCTCTGGAGCATCCCGCCGGAGAGCTGGTGAGGATGAAGCTTGATGATGGCCAGCGGATTGGGCATGGCCACTTTGTTCAGCATCTCGACCGCTTTGTTCAAAGACTCTTTCCCGGATAAGGCTTGGTGAATCTGCGCGGATTCGGCTATTTGCCGGCCGATGGTCAATGAGGGATTCAAGGCCGCGCCGGGATTTTGATAAACCATGCCGATATTTTTTCCCCAGATCCGGCAGAGGTCGAGTTGCGACATTTCGTTCAGGCATTGGCCGAGCAGGAAAACCCGGCCGTTACTGATCCGGCCGTTGGCGGCCAGATAGCGGATGGCGCCGAGGGCCAGAGTCGACTTCCCGGAGCCGGACTCGCCGACCAAACCGAAACTTTCCTGCCGGCGGATCGTCAGGGAAACATCCCGGACCGCTTTTACCGGCCCTTGTTCGGTATCATACTCGATATCCAGGTTTTCGATTTTCAAGGGCAGGGCATCAGAATTGATCATGGCTCACCTCCCGCCCGCGGTGCGTTGCAGGGCTTGACGGAATCCGTCGCTCATGAGGCTGGCGGCCACGACCAGGACGGAGATGGCTCCGGCCGGAAAGAGCAGGGTCCAGGGCGCCAAGGAGAAGTGGGAACGGGCTTCGTTGATCTGCAGGCCCCAATCCGGGGAGGGGGGCTGGGCGCCGAGCCCCAGGAACCCGAGAGAGGCAATCAGAAAGATGGAGTAGGAAAATCGCATGGATACTTCCACGAGCAAGGGCGCGACGGCGTTGGGCAGGATTTCCCGGAACAGGATGTACCCCATGCTTTCGCCGCGGGTCTTGGCGGCTTCGATAAATTCCTTGGTTTTCAGGTCCAAGACCATGCTGCGGGTCACCCGCGCCAACATGGGTGTATATAAAATGGTGACGACCACCACTAGATTCATCATGGATGGCCCAGCCGTGACCAGCATCACCAGAGCTAAAAGCAAAGGCGGGTAGGCCAGGAGGATGTCAAAAATCCGCATCAGGGCTTCATCGATCATTCCGCCGACGTATCCGGAAAACAGACCGATGGAGATACCTATCAGGGCGGCAAAGATGGTTCCGGTGCCGCCCAGAAGAAAGATTCCGCGGGAACCGCATAGAATCCGGCTGAAAATATCCCGGCCAAAGGGGTCGGTGCCGAAGAAATGCGTAAGGCTTGGAGGCTGGAGTCGATGGGCTATATCTTGTTCTTGAAATTCATAGGGCGCCACCCAGGGTCCGATAAAGGCCATTAACAGGAAAAAGAGAAATATGGCCGTGCCTATCATGGCCAAGGGGTTGCGTCGTAAGCTTTTCAGGGCGCTAATGAGTTCGTGGCCACCCGTGGTTGTGGCCTTTGTCGGTTGATCATTAGTCATAATATTCCCGATGGTGTTTTTACCGGGCCGGCTTCGGATCAGGCCCGGGCAGAAGGAATAAGTGAGGCTGAAGTCCGATTGTTTAATTGTGAGTTTGGTGTGGTCGAAGCTCCTTGGTCCATGGGCATGGTCAAAGCTCGAGCCAGCCCGGCCGGATCAGCGGTGATCCAAGCCGCGGCGGTTTGATCGCAACCCGGGGGCCGCTGATTTTGTCCCTTTATTTCGATTTTGGGAGAGGCGCCATCCCGACTCGCCACAGCTCTTCGAAGAAAAGAGAGGGTGAGGGGGATAGCTGCTGGTTCACGGTGAATTTTTCAACTGGGAGGCTGAAAATTGATTTCAGCCTCCACCGTATTAGAGCGTCAGCTCAAGATTAAGGTTATTTTTTGTAATAAACTTCCCAGAAACGGACGCGCGCCCAGTCCGAGGGCAGAACGGCGTTTTCCACATTGGCGCCCGCGCCGGCCGCGGCCTTCTCAAAAAAGCCGATGATGACCGGACCGCGGTCGATCAGGATTTGTTGGAGTTTCTGGTATAGAACCACTCTCTTATCCCGATCCATTTCCTGGTCCACTTTCTTGGACAACTCGTCGAATTCGGCGTCTTTCCAGTGGCTTTCGTTCCAGGCGCCGTCGCTGTTATAGGCCAGTTTGAAATAGGTAACCGGCGTGGCGCGGCTGCCCCAGTCGGTGATGCCGAAATCGCATTTCAGCCAGCTGGTTTCACCTTCACCGTAATAGACGTCGGAGGGGACGACTTGAATGTTGACCTTGACGCCTATTTTCGCCATCTGTTCCTTCCAGACCGTGGCAAAAGGCACGACGTCGTGAATGTTCTGAGCGATCAGATTGATTTCAAAACCATTGGGTTTTCCGGCTTCGGCCAGAAGTTGCTTGGCTTTAGCCAGGTCCTGTTTCGGGGCTTTGTCCAGATAGTAGTCGCTAAAGCTGGGGCCGACCGGCGTAAAGCCGTTGCCCATCACCGCCAGACCCGGACGAACGGCGTTGATGATGGCCTGGTGGTCGGTCGCCAGTTTCAAGGCTTGGCGAATCTTGTTGTCAGCGGTGATACTCTTTCCATCGGACCTCATATGTAGGGCCCAGTGCATGTTGGAGTAGTTGTTGACGACCTTGGTTTTCGGGTCTTTGCTCAGGACATTGGCGAATTCGGTGGTCATGCCGGCCACGAAATTCAGCTGGCCGCCGCGCAGGGCTTCCACCTGGCCGCCGAGGTCCGGGGAAATAATGAATTGAATTTCATCAAAATAAGGCAGGGGATCGCCATCAGCGCTCTTCTGCTTGAAGTGCGGATTCTTTTTGAGGATAACCCGGTCTTCCGGCAGATAGCTGGTGATCATATATGGACCGCTGCCCACGAATACCTTGCCCGGGTCCTTGGAACCATCGGGAATGATGGCGGAATGATAATCCCCGGCGTCGGCCGGGAATTCCGGGTTGGGCTGGCTCAAGGTGAACTGGACATGAGTGTCGTCCACTGCTTCCACTTTTTCGATCGTGTTATACAGTTTGGCGGCCGGAGAACCAACCTTCGGATCCTTCATCCGATTGAAACTGAAGACCACGTCCTTGGCGGTCAGATCTTTGCCGTTACTGAATTTTACTCCGGAACGCAGAGCAAAAACCCAGACTTTACCGTCGGCGGACTTCCATTCCGTGGCCAAATCCGGGACAGCTTTGTTCTTTTCATTGATAAAGGTTAGGTGATGATACTGCTGTTCCGACACCATGATGTCCGAGATACTGGCGATAAAATGGGGATCGAGGTTGTTCAGGGGCTGAATACCGACTTTGAACACACCACCGGGCTGGCCCTTGCCGGCGGCGGTCGCGGTCAACGGCCAAGCCGCGACGACCAAAATCAGCGCCAACATAATCCAGAGTCTTCTTGTCATTGCAGGTCCTCCTTGTTTTATTGTCCTTATGATGATGAGACTCCACCTTCGACCTTATAGGCGAGGCAACCGCCAAATAGTATTTGGGACCAGGTTTTTTATCGAGCTTTGAAACCATCGGCGTTTTTCCGGCTTCAAAATCCCCTCCTCCTCGACCCGGGCCAAAATTCCTATTTTGACAATCACCTCATTTATCATTTTTTGGGCAATTAGACTTGGAAATCAGCTAGTACTTTTTCGATTTGGCGAATTTTTTCTTCGGCCACCGGTATCGGTTTATGCTTGGCCAAGATGTCGCGCACCTTATTTCGAGCCCGGTCCAGAAGACTCGTTCGGCCGTTTTCTTCCCATTTTTCAAAGCCTTGCCGGCAAAGCAGCTTGGGCCGCCATTGGGTCCCCCGCAGGTGTTTTATTGTGTGGGGATGGCTTAGAAAATGCCCGTGGCGACCGCCTTCTTCTATCACTTTTACGGCCAGGGTGTCATCATTGATGGGGACACCCTTCTGCATCCGCCGGATCTGGTCGATCACCTCATCCTGGATTACGATCATTTCCAGGGCGCCGGTCCGGCCAAAGTCCAAATAACCGACGTCATGGTTGAGATTCGATCCGGCAATAGTCGACATATAGGTCAGTAGTGAAGCTTCCAGGGCGGCTTGCTGGTCGGGAATCTGAGCGTCGCTGGTGCCGGCATAACCCCAGTTGGGAAGACCGACATGATGGTGCATTTCAACTACGGCTAAATAAGTCATCAGGTATTCCGGTGCGTTGTAAGAGCACTGGGCGGTGATCATATCCAGCACCGCCGCGCCTACGCCCATCAGGAACGGCGCGCCTTCAACCGTGAGTTGATGAATGACCAAGCCGAAGAACGATTCGGCCAGGCCCTGAACGATATGGCCGGCGACGGTCATGGGCGCCGTGGATCCGGCGATGGGAGCCGGCGAATAAATAACCGGACTGCCGGTTCGGGCGCAGAAGATCAATTTGTCGACGCTGGCAAAAGGATGCTTGAGCGGGCTGATCGGTTCGTCATATTGAATCCAATACGGCTTGGCGCGTAATTCCTTTTCTCCGCCTCGCAATATCTTGGAAATCTCCCACATGGTTTCCAAATCATGACGGCCTTCGGCGGTGTTGACTATGGGTTTGGTGGAATTGGCGGCCATGGCCCAAAAACTCTCCAAGTAGGAACGCTTGGGCGTGATGTCGTTGGGATGGGCGAAGGACATGATGAAATCGATATTGGGCAGCGCGTCGCAGACCCGGGCCGCGGAAACGATATCATCCAACTTGGTGTGGTGTCGTTGATTGGTTTCGGCTTCCCAGCGATAGATCAAATCCGATCCGGTCCCGAAATAAGACCGGCGGCCGCCTAAATCCATAACCTGCCGGCCTTCGCGATCGAAAATGGGGATGTTTTTCGGCGCGGTCCGGATAGCGTTTTCCACCAGGCGGCGAGGAACTCTCACCTTGCCTTCGTCATCCACCCGACAGCCGGCCGCCTTCAACAGCGCCATGGCTTCATCATGCTGCAGGTGCATGCCGACTTCTTCAAGGACCCGCAAAATCGC
>JADFXS010000176.1 GCA_015233515.1 Deltaproteobacteria bacterium
CGACCAGGCCTTCGGCTTACAAGAGCATTAAGGCTTCGCGAACCGGCGGGCGGCTGATAGCAAGGCGTTTTGCGATTTCTTCTTCCTTGATCTGCTGCCCCGGCTGGAATTCTCCGGAAAGAATCCAATCCTGAATATGTTGCTTCGCGACGACTACTAAAGATTCGATTTTCAATCGTTCTCTCACCTGGTTGTAAAAGTGACCAGAATCCAGCAACTTCCTCATGGAAGATTGTCCTAATGACATATAGTAATTAACATTCTTAACCAAATATGTCAAATCCATACCGCTTATAATGTGCAAATCAGCCTGTAAAACCCGACCACCGATCGGGATTTATTTCAAAAGAGCTTTCGCTAACTTGCTCGCGCCCCCGGCATCCGAGGCATAACCGTCGGCGCCGATTTTTTCGGCAAACTGCTGCGTTACCGGTGCTCCGCCCACGATGATCTTGACCTTGTCGCGTAACCCGCTTTCCGTGATCGCTTTTATCGTCTCCTGCATCATATTCATCGTAGTGGTCAGCAGGGCCGACAGGCCTACCATATTGGGCTTTTTATCGTTTATCGCCGCGACGAACTTCTCGGGAGATACATCCACGCCCAAGTCGATCACCTCGAACCCGGAGCTTTCCAGCATCATGATGACCAGATTTTTTCCAATATCGTGAAGATCTCCCTTGACCGTGCCGACCACGATTTTACCAGAGGTACTCATGTCTTCCTTTGATAAATGAGGTTTTAAAACTTCAACCGCGGTGGCCATGGCTTGGGCGCTGAAGAGGACTTCGGGAATGAACATTTCGCCCTGTTCCATTTTATTCCCGACTATATCCATCCCGGTGACCAAGCCATCGTTGAGAATCGAGGCGGCGTTCACGCCATCCTCGAGCATTTTTTTAGCCATCGTCACTAAATTTTCGGCGTCTCCCACCATCAGGAGCTCTATCATCTTGCTAAAATCAACCATCACAAATTCCTCCTCTTAAAAAACAGCTTCCCCGGCCTGGGCATTTACTAGGCCGAAGCCCATTGGTTCGGCATGTTTTTTTATAATTTTTGGCGCCCGTTGTTGATAATGATCGAAATGATATCGTTCCGCTCAGCGCCCCATAAGGGCTGCAGGCTTGTAGCCCGGCGATTCATCGCCGGGAAATCGTTTCGCCTATCTAACATTTTGTCGCGTAGCGACTAACCAATCCGTGGCTTGAAACCCACGGCTACCATCCTTCAATAAGGGCGATTGATTAATCGCCCCTACAACACGGCGAACGGAAAATTTCTCCCTTCGGCCGATGTCCGCGTTACTCCACCAGTTTCCGATCGGCCGCCGCGACTATCTCGTTCATTTCCTTCACGGTCTCGGCCGGAAGGTCGATCGGCCCGGCGTCTTTCATCAACTTTTCCAGATAGGCCGCGGCGCGTTCAACCAAGGTCCCTTGTTTTTTGTCCAGCCACATGGAACGAGTGGAACGGACAAAATTTATCGGTTCAAAACCGTCGCGGCAGTGTTTACGGGTATGGGCACCGGGCAAAAACTGGCCGCCCGGTTCGCAATGCATCAGTTCTTCCCACCCCAAGGCGTCATCGTCAAAGCTCATCTTGGCCACGGTGGCTTTAGTCATGCCGAGAACTTCATTATCGACCACCAACTGGACCGGACTGATAGTACAGGCCGTCTCGATCTGACCGGCCGCGCCGACTACGCAGCCTCCCGACAGGGCGATCAGTACAGTTCTCATGGCCCTTTCGCTCATCCCTTGACCATCGAGATCCGGGGAATCGGAACCCGAACCATAGGTGTGGGCCGGAATACCATAGATGGATTGCATCTGCTGGACAAAGAGCGCGGACTGACGTGAAGCTTCGACGCTGGATTGCATGTTCAGGCCGGTTCTCATATCGGCCGAAAACTGCAGGGAAGTGGCGATGATCGGGATGCCGGGCTGAATCACCTGAGCCGTGGCGAGCATAACCAAATTTTCCACCACTCCGACCATCGCCGCGCCCGGTGCGGTAATAGGCGCCGTAGTGCCGGCTCCCGGCAAACTGCAGGGCTGCATGGGAACGCCATGACGAGCCGCCTGGAGGATGATTTCCAAATCCATCGGTTTAAAAACAAAAGGACTAACCGAGCAGGTGATCCAGCTAGCCAACGGATGTTTCCGCAGAGCGTCCTGGCCGCCCGCCGCCGCAATAAGCAGTTTTGTCAGATACTCAATACTTTCAAAGGTATATGGCTGGATCCAAATATGCTTTTACATGTTTTCCAAGGCGGTTTTTAAGGCATAAATTTCCGCGGTGGCGCTCGGGACATCGGGACGTACAGGAAAATCAAAGAAATCGATAGATTTTAAACGGGCGGTCAGCTGCGCCCATTAGGCGACGTCCGCCAGCTTGACCCGCCGATAAGTGCCGGTTCCTGGTTCTACCCAAGACTGCGCCCCGGTGTTCGTTCTGGTGTGAAAGGTTCCCTCCGGGTGGGGAAACGTCAAGGGATATTTTCCGTTCCGGCCTTCCAGATCAAAAGACTTCGGCGCCTTATCGATTTGTTCTTCCATGAAACTCTTCGGAAAACGGACCATATTAGTATCAAAATCCACGTGGGCTCCAGCTTCGCTTAAAAGCTTCAAGACCGTGGGGTGGTTCATTTTGACGCCGCGTTTTTCCAGAAATTCAAACGCCTTCTCTTTCAGTCGATGCGATTCTTCCTCGGAAAAATACGCAAACCTGGAATGGTTGGGACAATTACTCATTTTTTCCTCCTATTACAGGCCATTCCTGCTCATTTTCCATATTGAAGCGAATGGTCGCTTATCCAAGTTCAATAACTTATTCAGTCGTGTATTCCTTAACGGTTTTGCAAGTCCGAAGCTGAGGATTTTTCGGCCGGAAACCACAAAAGATGCGGTTTCCGGGCCAAAATCATTCCGCGTAATAAATAGCTTCCGCTTTATCCAGAGCTCCATAAAAATCATCCAGGATTTCCGCGTCCATTTCCTTAGTGACCAGACTGACGACTACCAGCAACACTCCTGAAACCAGCATGCCGAATACGCCGTACCAAGAATCCCCATAGCCGTATTGATAAGTCAATAACACCGTGATGACTCCGGCGACGGTGGAAATAATGGCCGCGGGTTTAGTGGCCCGTCTCCAATAAAGAACCGCGAGCAGGACCGGAAACATCGGCATGACCATGGCAATGGCGAACATGATCAGGGTCCAGATCAAATTAGGGGGATTGAGGGCCAGCAATAAGGCGGCCACCCCTAAAGCAAAAACAGCTAGGCGGGCGATGAGCGTGTGTGTTTGGGGTGACACCTGAAGTTTCAGAATTTTATTGAGAATATCCTCGGAAATTATCGAACCGGCGACCAGAAGGTGAGCCGTAGCGCAGGATAATCCCTTGGCTAAGGTTCCCCAAACGAATATTCCCATCAACACGGCGGCAAAAGTTAACATTTTGGGTGAAATAATCTTGGTCAGCAAGAGGGGGATGACCAGTTCGGTATCGCCTTTGCTCAATCCGGGCAGCAGGCTGATGGCGGCAAACCCGATAACCATGGTGCCCGTCCAAACAACAAACTGCAAAACAGGCTGAAATATCATCAGTTTTCGTTGACTACCGATGGAATCGCCGAAAAAGCCGGCTCTGATGAATACATCCGGCAGCATGATGGTCCAGCCGATGGCGCAGGCGATCGGATACCCAAACCTGGCCGAATACGGGACCCAACCATCGGGTCCGGGATACGAAAACCACGCATTACTGTGCTGCCACACCAGGCCGACGGATTGCAAAATAGACCCGTCAAATCCGACATATAAAGCGCTTATGGCGATTACCCAGAGAGCGCCCATGAATATCCAACCTTGAACCGTAGCCGCCCAAGCCACCGACACCACGCCTCCGAACGGGATAAAAAGCAGGGTGGTCAGACCGACGAAGACGATAATCGCTTGATGGGAGACCAGTC
This sequence comes from Deltaproteobacteria bacterium, assembly GCA_015233515.1. The sequence goes on from JADFXS010000176.1 coordinate 3,981, forward strand.
CCCCGCTGGCTATTTCCGCGGCTTTGCCGCAGGCGGTATAGATGGCCGCCGCATATGGCAAGGAGACGCTGAAGAAAACAATGGCGAGAATAACCCTGAGCCCGGGACTGCGGAAACGATCGGCGAAAACATCGGCCGGAGTGGTGTAATGCCTTTGTGTATTCAACAGCCAGACCTTGTTCATGACGAAATAGGTCAAAACCGGAAATAGAGGCATATAGCTCAATTCCGACAACCAAAACGCAAAGCCGCCGCGATAATAGCCGCCGGGTCCGGCAAAGAACACCCAGGTGCTCATTAAGGCGGCGATATAGGTCATTACCAAGACAAAGGCGCTGATCGTTCCACCGGCGGTATAATAGTGCCTGGCCGATTCTCCCCTTTGTCGCCACCATACGAAAATACCAAAAGCAATAAGGGCCGCCATATATATAATGTAACAAGCCCAAGTCACAGTTGCAGATAACACCCGATTCCCTCCTCAAGTTGTCGTTGTCGCGCCTTCATCCGAATCAATAGAGAAATTGCTGGTTGAAATCGTGCCTAGTGGTTCTGATCATTAGTTTTTTCCACTTTGTTCAGCTTTCTCTGGCGAAACACGATGATCATGCCGGCATAAGAGATAATCCACATGGGAATAATGGTTAACACCCCATGTATGATTGCTGCTTCAGGATTACCATATGAAGGGACTCCCGGCAGATTGTATAAGACATAAAATAAAACTACGAGCCCTAGCCACCACTTTTCCGTTTTTTTATAAGCTTTCTGATTTTCGGCCATCTCTCCTCGCCTCCCTACATCGCCTGATTGATCGAATTGTTTTTTTCCGGCTTCTAGAACTATGTCACTGAGTCATTTTATCTCCTCCTGTTGAAAGTAGCGATTGTTCCTTGATTCCCCGAAGTCCGGCAGCGGTCGCTGTCTTTTGTATACAATCTACGATAGACAATATTTAATGTCAACAAATTTTCGCCATCGAAAAATACCAACCAAGCTTTTTTTCCGGTCCAGCCGCCGTTCCTTATCGTAACATGCTTAATTTAAAAAATATTCGCCATCAAGCGCCCGATAGACTCCCTCAAACCGGAACAGGCTCCAACGCCTGATAATAACCACCCGTCCGAATCAGGCGCTAGAAAACCGAACCTATTTGCCGCTTGAAAATATTGAATAACTTGATTAAAATTCATTAACGAAAAGGATGATCGGTATGCGCGAACTATTCAAAATGTGGCGAAACACCCGGATGATCGTTCTGACCGCGATCTGCGGCGCGGCCTATGTGGCCGTCCTTTTGCCTTTCAAAGGCCTGGTCATCGTTCCCGGCCTGACCGAAGTCCGTCCCGGCGCCGCCCTGCCCATTATTCTCGGTTTCCTGTTCGGTCCGGCCGCGGTCTGGGGCGCGGCCATCGGCAACACCATCGCCGATGCCCTGGGCGGCATGCTGAGCCCCGGCACCATTCCCGGCTTTTTCGGCAATATGATCTTTGCCTATATCCCCTATTCCATTTGGCGGGCCTTGTTCGGCCGGACCAACCCGGTCCGGGCCGGTCTGAAGGGGTGGATAGTTCTATATCTCATCCTCGTTACGGATTGCCTGACCATCGGCGCCGTTATCGGCTATGGCGTGGATTTACTGAAACTGGCCCCCTTCGCGGCCCTGGGCCTGATCATCACCGTGAACAATCTCCTCATCGCCGCCGTGTCCGTCCCGCTTTTGGTCGGCCTGCTCTACGAACGAGTCAGGCTCATGGGCCTGTTGTACTTCCAGGTCATGGACGAAGAACCGGCCGATCAGAATCCACCCGCCGGTTCATTTCAACCCACGCGGCGCGCCTGGGCCGGCTTGAGTCTCTGCCTGATCGGTTCCATGCTGGCCTTCGCCATCGGATTGTATATCAGCGGCGAGTCCCTCGGCGCCGGTTACGGAGTCGCCGCTTTCAGCGCCGCGGCCAAAGGCAGCGTCGCCTTGGGCGCCGGTATGATCCCGGGGTTTTTGATTCTGTTGCTGGGCCTGATCCTGCTTTGACGCCCATGCCTCATCTCCTGACTTGCCGCGATCTGAACTTCACCTATCGCGGGGCAAGCTCCGCCGCCTTGAACAACATAAATTTTCAT
>JADFXS010000177.1 GCA_015233515.1 Deltaproteobacteria bacterium
AAGGGCCATGTCGGTGTACAAATCAGCGGATAAAAAACCACCGGGTTCATCTCCCTGGATTCCGCCGATAATCATCATGGTTGGGCCATCCTTACGGCCACGGATTTTATAGACATTTAATTCATATGGAGTATCCCGGAAATAGGTGGTGTGTTCACGCCGAGAGTCGTTATCGGCGGCCAGACCCCAGGTTGCCGCCGGGTCGATGAGCACCAGCAATGCGATTATCATCATGATAATGGGGTGAAAATATTTCTTGACCGATCTTGGCCGCGGCATTGGGGACGAAGCTGCATTCGAAATCATGGTTCGATTCATGAAGACCGTTTGAGAATTTTGCGCCGGCCTGCCATGACGATGAGGCCAGGCGGACAACGGCGGTGGATCGGTGTATGGCTTGGAAGCCTGATCGGAAAACAAGAATTTCCACGGAGGCTGGAAATAACAATCAGCCATTTTCAGCGGTCAGGAGTTTCTTGAGTAGCAGTTGTCCATCATCGGCATAGGCGTACACCCAAGCTTGTTTATAGGTCGACGCTCCGGTTAATTTATCGATCCGTCCCCGGACGGTTTTGCCGTTTCGAATATTGAACTGGCTGCCTTTTTTGATTTCGGACGGTTTACCTTGTTTAAAATCAACTTCCGGGTAAACGGCCATGGCCGGGGAACCGGCCGTGGGATTGCCTAAGACAAGGAAAATGTATCCGGAAACCGATCTGATTTCCGGGTGTAGGTTATTGAGGTTGAACTGAAAACGCAGCGCCTTGTTGTCGCCTTCCGGTTCCATGGTCAGTTTTTCGGCATCCACCAAGCCGGTGGTGATCGTGGTACCGGCTGGAGACGATTGCGGTTGAGGCGGTTCCGGTGGCCTGGGGGGGTCGGGTTGGGAAGCAACCATCATCGGTGGCGCGTCGATCTTGGCGAGTGATTCCGCGGGCTTTTTAGGATCGGTTTTGTTCAGCTCGCCCACTAATTGCTGGTAATGGTCCAAGACCTTGGATTGAAAACGAATGTCATCCGCGATACGACTGACCTTTTCCAACCTGGCTTTAAGTTCCTGGTTTTCAACCGATAGTTCCAACCAGCGATTGATACTCAGGACGGAAACTATGGAAAAACCCAAGGCAAACAGACCGGTCAGCCATAAAAAACGGCTGGAAATGGTCAGGCGGCGGACGCGGCCGAAGGAGCGCATAATAAGCACGTTGAACGGCTCGCGTCTTTTTTCAGATTTGACGGCTATTGTTTGGCTCCCGCGCTAATGTCCTGCCAGGATTCTTCCTTGATGCGCCAGTCTTTTTTGTCTTTCTTGAAGATCAAGGTTTTCAGACCATAGTCCCGGTGTTGATCGGATCGAAAATCCTGGACAAAGGTTACCAGGGCCTGGGACCCCTCCAGCTGGACATCCGGCTTTTGGATTTTGATGGAAACGTTAGTGTATTTTTTGGCTAAGTCAGCCTTATAATTTTTGAAAGCCTTGACGTTCATACCGCGGTAACGAAAATCAGGATGGTAAAAGGCGATATATTCGTCCAGGTCTTTTTTCCGCCAGGCATTCAGCCAGTTATCAACTAATTTACGCAGTTCGTCGGCTTCATCCTTGCTAGGTTTCGGCTCCGGTTTGATTTCCGGTTTTGGTTCAGGTTTATTAGTCTGTTTAGAGGCTACGGTTGTCTCGGGTGTTTTGGGTTCGGTTTTACTTTGCGTCGCGGCCCCAGATTTGGCGGGCGTTCGTTTTTCCGGTTTGGCGGGTTCGGTTGGCTCGGTTTTGGCGCCCATTCCTGACTCTTCGAAAACCGGCTGCTGGAGTTGGGCCTTGGCGACTAGCTTAGGTTTCGAAGAAGTCTCTGATTTGGCGGCCGCCACCGTTGTGGCCGCTCCGCTTTCCTCGGCCAGGACCTTGTCCTTGATTGAGGCCGGCAGCCATTTGGGTGCGGGCTTAGGTGGGAAATTATCCCAGACTTCAGAGGCGATTTCGTATTTCCCGTTTTTTTCGCGGAGGTATAATCGTTTTATTCCATTGCTGACGAAATGTTCATCACCGTGATAATACTGATCAAACAAGACGACTATCATGCCTTGATGACGAAAGATCCGCAAATTATTCAGATCGACTTTGATTTTATTGTACTGCTTGAAAAGACGTTCCTTATGCGATACCCAGGCTTGATAATTTTTGCCGTCATCGCTCAGGAAATCGTCGGCGTATGCCGCCTTGTAGTCCCGAATGCTTTTCGCTATCCAAGCCTTGCGCCAGTTTTCCACAAAGGTTTTAACCCTGGCCGCTTCCCGGTTGAGGTCTTCCACTTTTTTGTATTTGTCGTCATGATAAACCAGAATCGGGGTATCATAAAGTTTTATCAACTCCTCCAGCCCCAGGATATCGATGTTTTTTAACTCCACGCAGCCGTTCGAGTCCAAGGGGGTGAGTTTTTTGTTGATGCCGTGCAGCCAGATGCCGCTGCCTTCCTTGTTCAGTCGTTTATCCCAAAAATTGGGATAATCCATAGGGTAAGCCAGAATACCGTATAGAGGGGCCAACTCGGACATCACGGATTTTTTATTGAAAATATAAAACCCTTCCGGAGTTTTTTTGTCGCCTTGCGAAGTCTTGTCCCCCACATTTTCTCCGGTGGAACAATCCATGACCTTGCTAAGGAAGTACTGACCGCCCTTGTATTCGTAAAGAAACAGTCGTTGCTGGGATTTTTCCACAACGATTACAAAAGGCTCGGAATTCGCTCCCGGGTCGATCAGGCCATCCGGGGCTTGGTTCAAGGGTTGACCCAGGGGGGGGGTGTTTGGGGGACTGTTCCTTGGCCAGGGTCAGATCGGCGAACATCATCAGCGGCAGGGTAAGAATGGAGAACCACGTCCACATAGAGAGACCAAAAATTTTAAACATGTAATTTTTCTTAATCATGGTCCGCCAGGTTGGTCCTCCAGTTTATAAACTAAGCGGGCATTGCCTCGAACACCGGCCAAGACAAGAGCCAGTTCTCCGGTTTGGGGTGGACGATCAACCGGTTTAAACCTGATCTGATAAGTTGTGGCCCACGGGACGATATAAGGATAATAACCTTCCAACGCAGGTGTTCTTTTCTTAACGCGCCGGATTTCAAAAGGTATCATTCGTCCAAAATCCTTGTGTTCCAAATAGACCCGCCATGGCGAGTCTTTAGTGTCCAGGTCTATTTCTTCCGGGCGAGGGCCGGACACCGATAATAAAAATTCCAATTCGCTCCGACCAGCCGCCAGTTGATCGGCCAGCATTTTCTCCGACTCTTCCAGGTTAAGGCTGTAATCACGAGCGTATTGCCGGACATAAGCTCTCCGGTAATCTATGGACTTTAAAGTTCCGGCCGCCAGCAACATAGCTTCAAAGTCCTGATACACCTTGGCTTCAGTCGTCCAACGTTTAAGGACATCAGCATATGAGGGCATGAGGTCTTTTTCGTCCACAACTTGTTCCCGGCTCGATCCGGAACAGGCACATAACCAGATCGCTATCCCTAAGGCCAAGAGTGTGAACCAGCCTCTGAAGCATTGTTTCCGCATCTTCACCGCCTGTATTTTTCAGCCTAAAAAATTACAGCTCATATATACTTCAATTTGCTTCAAGTTTCAATAGATTTCCTTACTTGCTTCCGTCCGCGAAAACCCGTTCGAAAATGGTATCCACGTGTTTCAAATGGTAGTTCAAGTCAAACTCGCTCTCGATTTCTTCAGAAGATAAATGTAATCTGATCTCTTGGTCTTTCAAGAGTAATTCCTTGAAGTTCAGGTTTTGCTCCCAGGCTTGCATGGCGTTACGTTGGACCAAGCGGTAGGCTTGGTCGCGGATCAAGCCTTTTTTGGTCAACGCCAAAAGGACTCGCTGTGAATTGTACAGGCCTCCGGAACTGTTCAAGTTAGCCATCATCCGATCGGGATAGACTACCAGATTTTCCATGAGCTTGGTCATGCGGGTTAACATGAAGTCCAGCAAAATAGTGCTGTCCGGGACAATAATCCGTTCCACCGAGGAATGACTTATATCACGTTCATGCCATAAGGCCACGTTTTCCAAAGCGGCCATGGCGTCGGCCCGGATCACCCGGGCCAGGCCGGTGATGTTTTCCGTAAGAATAGGGTTGCGTTTGTGAGGCATGGCTGAGGAGCCTTTCTGTTTTTTGGCGAAGGGTTCCTCGACTTCTCGGACTTCGGTTCGCTGCAGGTGGCGGATTTCGACGGATATTTTTTCCAGGGTCGCCGCCGTTATCGCCAGGGTGGAAAAAAACTCGGCATAGCGATCTCTCTGGATAACCTGTGTGGATACCGGCGCGGGTTTCAGACCCAGCTTGGCGCACGCCTTGGCCTCAATCGCGGGGGAGATATTGGCGAAGGTCCCCACGGCTCCGGAAATCTTGCCATAAGCGATATTTTCCCTGGCGCGAACCAGCCTATCCAGGTTGCGGCCCATTTCCGCGTAATAAACAGCTAACTTTAGACCAAAGGTGATCGGTTCGGCATGGATGCCGTGGGAACGGCCGATCATGACGGTATTTTTATGCTCAAAGGCCCGTTGTTTGATGGCCGCTCGCAGCTTCTCCACTCCTTCGATGAGCAGGTCGGCGGATTTGGACAGCAAAAGGGCGTTGGCCGTGTCCAGAACATCGGAGGAGGTTAGTCCCAGGTGGAGAAAGCGGGAGGCCGGTCCTACGTTTTCTTCGATATTGGTCAGAAACGCGATGACATCGTGTTTGATCTCGGCTTCGATCCGGTCAATCCGATCGACGGAGAAATCGGCTTTGGCCTTGATTTCGGCCATAGCTTCGGCCGGGATCAGTTGTTCTTCGGCCATGGCCTCGGCCACGGCTAATTCCACATCCAGCCAGGCCTGATATTTGGCCTGGGGTTCCCACAGTGCACCCATTACGGCTCGAGTATAACGAGGGATCATTTTTGGCATTCCTTAAAAATTATAAAATTTAGCCGAGACATATTGACAATATCCGTCAGGCTGTAAAAGAATGATTAAATTAGGATGCCATGGCTGCGTCAAGTATTTTTTTTAGTGGCTGGTTATATATTGCCGCTCCGAAAATCGGTTTGGTGTGTTTGTTTGGCTCTGGCGCTGTCCGCCTGGGCCGGACCAACCTCCGGAAAAGGTGACACGTTAATGAACGGTCAAGACCGTTTTGTAATTCATCAAGGAGCCAAGGTTCATTATGTGAACTATGGTCAAGGGCCGACCGCTTTGATTTTCATCCACGGCTGGACCTGTAATGCGACTTTTTGGACGGCTCAGGCGTCTTATTTTACCCCCCGGTGGCGGGTTCTGGCCGTGGACCTGCCCGGTCACGGCAGGAGCGACGCGCCTCACGTCGCCTATACTCAGGAATACTTGGCCCGGGCGGTTCATTCGGTTATGGATCATGCCGGAGTGAATCGGGCGGTCCTCATCGGACATAGCATGGGGTTTCAGGTGGCTAGACAATTGGCCAGACTTTTTCCCGATCAGGCGGCGGCTTTGGTTTCCGTTGATGGATCGGCCTGGCGACAACCCACGGACGAAGACGAGTTCATGGCCAGAAAAAGACGCTTGGCTTCCTTCGTCGCCACACTGCGCAGCCCGCAATACCAACAAGTGGCCAGCAGTTATATCGATCTGATGTTCACCAAGATGAGTCCGCCCGAACTCCGGCACGAAATCAAGAGCAAAATGCTGACCACTCCGGGGCATGTGGCCGCCAGCGCCATGGAAAAAATGGACGATCCCTGGGTTTGGAGCGACTTCGTCGTCAATGTTCCAACTTTGGCGATATATAGTCGGATGCCCTATGTGGACGCCGACAACCGGGAGTTCCTCCGCCGTTTGTTCCCCTCCTTGGAATACCATGAATTCAGTGGGACCGGACATTTTCTCATGATGGAAGAACCGGAGAAATTCAATCGGGTATTGTGGGATTTCCTGGAAAAACACCAGTAATTAACCTTTTGTCCGGCGAAATATTCCACAAACCGGAAAACTTGAAGAGTTGACGGCGCAATGGGTTTCGCCCTTTCTCGCAGTATTTTGTCGTTTTAAAGGTGATATATTTCAA
>JADFXS010000178.1 GCA_015233515.1 Deltaproteobacteria bacterium
CGAAGGGAGAAATCTCATTGTGATTTGGTAGTGTTGGAGATTTCTTGTCGCGGCCGGTGGCCGCTCCTCGAAATGACAATGATACTTTAAAACGAAGAAACTTTCGAGAACCACTATAACAATATAAGGAGATCAGATGACAGGTTCGAATTCCAACAGCCCATCTCCTCAAGCCATCAAAGAGACTTTTCTCAGTCTTTTACCGGAAATAGTCGCACAAATCGAAGGCCTCTGGCAGAAACTCAAAGAAGAAAATTGGAGCATCGAGACCGCGCGCCGCTTTCAGGAAACAGCCCATAAACTATCCGGAATCAGTCTATCCGTTGGATACACCAATATCGGGTTGGCGGCGCGGGCTTTGGAAAACAGCCTGCGAGATGTCTCCATCCTGGGAATTCTGGATAAAGAAAAGAGTCGGGCTCTGCTCAATTTGCTGGAACAATATCTGGAAGCCTTGCGCCAAGCCATCAAAGCCGAGCAAGTAGATGGTTTTATAGAAGACTCGCTTCCACAGGTGATCCAGTCCTTGCATGACACCCGTTCCGGGCGGTTGATCTATCTGGTGGAAGACGATCCTCTTCAGGCGGAGCAACTTGCTTCGCAAATCGGCTACTTCGGTTATACGGTCAAAATATTTACTAAGCTGGATGAACTGCAGAACAACGTAAAACAGGATCGGCCGGACGCAGTCCTCATGGACATCATTTTTCCCGAAGGTGATCTGGCGGGAACCGAAACAATCATGACCATGCGGCGGTATCTCGCCGGACCATTGCCGGTCATCTTCTTCACGGCCCGCAATGATTTGCCGGCGCGGCTGCAAGCGGTCCGGGCCGGCGGCGCGGCCTATTTCACCAAACCGGTGAATATCGGCAAACTGATCGATGAGTTGGATCGAATGTTGACCGATGATGGACCAATTCCCTATCGGGTATTGATCGTGGATGATGTGGCGGTCGAGGCCAACATCAACGCCGCCCACCTGCAGCGGGCGGGCATGGAAACGGCCATCGTGACCGATCCAATGAAAGTTGTAGATAAGTTAATAGATTTTTATCCGGAGATTATTCTGCTCGATGTCCACATGCCCGGATGCACCGGCTTGGAGCTGGCAAAGGTCATTCGCCAGATCGATGCCTTTATACATATCCCGATTGTTTACCTGTCCGCCGAAACGGATCGGACCAAACAGCTGCAAGCCATTCGTTTAGGCGGCGATGATTTTTTGACCAAACCCATCAATCCACAGTATCTGGCCTCGGCGGTCAGTTCCAGGGTGGAACGTTACCGCCAGTTACGAGCCCTGATGGAAAGGGATGGCCTGACCGGCTTGCTTAACCATTCAAGTTCCAAGGAACGTTTGAATCAGGAATTGTCCCGGTCCAGACGACACAATGCTCCGTTGGCTTTCGCCATGCTCGATATTGATAATTTCAAAACAGTCAATGATAGTTACGGCCATGCCACGGGTGATCGGGTTTTGAAAAGTCTGGCGCATATGCTGGTAAATCGGTTGCGGGTCAGCGATATCGTCGGGCGCTATGGCGGCGAGGAATTTTCCGTTATTTTCCCGAACACTACTGTTCAGGAAGCCTTTAAAATCATGGAAGAAGTCCGCGAAAGTTTTTCCATGGTCAATCATCGGGCGGCGGAAAAAGATTTCTCCATCACTTTCAGTTGCGGCGTGGCGGCTTTTCCGGATTTCACCACTCCAGGTAATATCGGCGAAGCCGCGGACAAGGCGCTGTATATCGCCAAAAATGAAGGCCGGAACAGGACCGTTTCCGCCACGCCTTGAAGGTGCGGGTAAGCGCGGTCCCCGCAGCTTGCCGCGGGGAGCCTCAACCCGGCAAAGAGTTGAGCCAAAAGGGCAGTTTTGCAGTTACCTTGACTAGTTGTCTTCCACATCCGGTCGGATTGGAATTCTGGACTCACAAGGGACCTTGGTCTGGCACAAGCCGCACCCATAGCCATCAAATCCGTAATGTGATTTTACATACTCCTCGGTGACCGGCCAGAGATAGGCCTTGCATTTTTGTTTGTCTTTTCCTTGTTCGCTGATCGCTCCCGCCGGACATCTGTCGATACATTTTTGACAAGTGCCTTTGCTAAAAAAAAGACAGTAAGCGTGATGATCGGTATAGGGGCGCGGCGTAGGCGGAATCGAGATTCGGGCGATGACCGATCCAAGACGCATGGCCTTGCCTAACGGGGTGATCAAACCGTCACACAAGCCGAAAGTTCCCAATCCTCCGGCATAAGCCGCGTGTCGTTCCGACCAGTTGGAAGCAAAGCCATACTTTTCCGATAAATACTGCGTCCATTGCGGAGACAATAACGGCGCCATGGCCGGGTAGCCCGTTTCATTTAACACGGCCACCACGTGCTCATGCAATTTGACGTTGGCTTGTTGGCCGAATATACGGGTTCTGGCCCATCGTTCTCCGGGGTATAAGTTTTCCTTGCGATTGTCGGCTTTGGTGGCTTCGGTTTGGGGCAAGACCCAACTGATGACCGTAAGCTCATCCGGCCGGACTGAAGAATCCGGAAAGGCTGTGTTGAAGGCTTCTAGTGGAGTCCAATGAAAAGGACCGACATATTTTTTTTGGTAAGCCAAGTACAGAGGATCATCTCCCCGGGAAAAGCCTAGCAAGACTCGGTCCCAGGCCTTTTCCTCGGTTGCGGCTTTAAGGGAATTGTCGGTAGAAGTATCCAGGAACTTTTGAACGACTTCCTTGAGCCAATTGGCGGTGTCTTCAGATGATTTCATGATCAATTACCTCTCGGTTTCATCAGCGGGCCAGTTGGGCGTGAACTTTTTTCAGTTCTTCGGGAATTGCAATATGCTGGGGACATTTTTCCTCGCATTCGCCGCATTCCGCGCAATTTGACGCCCTGGTTTCAGGGGCCAGCATGTGATTGTAAATCATGAGAGCTATGTCCGGGTCCTTGAACATAAAAAAGTCGTTATAGAGGTTTAAATTCGTCGGGATGGCCACGCCCGCCGGGCAGGGCTGGCAATAACCGCAGCCGGTGCATGGCACCTTGAGCATGCGGTGATATGTCTCACTGACGCGTTTGATGAGATCCAGTTCCTCGGCGCCGAGGGAATTGCTCAGCCCGTGTTCGGCTATTTTTATATTTTCCAGAACTTGCGGCCAGGCGCTCATGCCGCTCAAGGCCATGGTCACGCCGGCATGGTTCCAGACCCAACGTAGGGCCCACTCCGCCGGAGTTCTTCTTTGCCGGGCCGAATCCCAAAGCTGCTGGATCTCGGCTGGGATCTTATCGGTCAGTTTGCCGCCGCGCAAGGGCTCCATAATTACTACACCCAGGCCCTTGGCCGCAGCATATTCCAAGCCTTCCTTGCCGGCTTGGTTATGTTCGTCAAAATAATTATATTGAATCTGGCACATGGTCCAATCGTATTCGTCAACGATTTTTTTGAATAGTTTTGCCTCATCATGATAAGAAAATCCGATTTTCCGTACTCGTCCATCGGCCAGAAGCCGGTCAATGAACTCGAATACACCCAGTTCCTTTATTTTGGGCCAATTGGAGGCATTCAAACCATGCAGGAGATAGACATCGATAACGTCCATATCCAACCGGGTCAATTGCTCTTCCAAATAGCGCTCGAAATCGCTGGTTTTTTGGATTAGCCACGTGGGCATCTTCGTGGCGATCAAAATCCGCTCGCGATGCGGCTTCAGGACCCGGCCTATAAAAACTTCGCTTTTTCCGCCATGATAGGGATAAGCCGTGTCAAAATAATTTACTCCGTTTTCGATGGCGTAGTTGACCATCTTTTCGGCCTGCTCCTCATCGATGGCTTTTGAGGGATCAAAAAGGTCTGCGCCGCCTTTGGAACCGAGCAAAGGGAGGCGCATGCATCCGAAACCGAGGATGGAGACCATCCAATCCGTCCGTCCCATTTTTCTGTACAGCATCACGATACTCCTTTCTCAAAAATCATGGTGAGCGGAGGTATTATGAGATATCAGTTTTGGATCAGCCGGCCCACGGTCGGCGATGGTTGGCATGGATATAGTCGCCCAAGCGCCTCATCCGCGCCAATTCTTCCTCGGATAACGGCCCCAAATCCAGGGCGGTCAAGGCTTCCTGCATCTCCGCCCTGGAGCGCGGGCCGGTCATGCAAACATCCACGGTTGGCTGAGTCAGGACAAAACGGTAGCAATCAGCTCCACGAGGCGGTGATTCCCCGGATGGCATCTTCTTCGGTGTGAGTAGATCACCCCAGCGGGTGGCGGTGTAGGTAACCAGGCCGGGACGGTTGTTCACGGGCATCTGGGAAAAAACTTCCTGCTCCGCTCCCCGGTGCACGGCATTGTATCGGATGTGAAAAATATCATAGTCCGGTTGAGAGGCCAGAGTGGGGAATAGAGGTCGATAGTGGCCGGAAATGGCCAGATAGCGGAATAATCCTTTTTGACGCATGGAACGGGCGCGGTCTAAAATTCGAGGCGACGGCGGTTTGTTATACCAGCCCAGCAGGAGGACATCGGCATGATCCAACCCCAGGGATATAAGTCCGCGCCGGAAAAAAAACTCCATCAAAGCGGCGGATCGGGAATAGCTTTGCAGGAGGATGACTAATTCGTCCCGTTTTCCCTTGGCGGTGATGTTGCGAATGGCTCGAGCCATGGCTTCCTTACGGGTGGAACCATAATAAAAATAATTGACGCCCCGTTCAAAAGCCTCTTCAAAAGCTTCGGTGGGGGCGCCGTAGCTGCAAGCTACGCCCAGCCGGCCGACTGACAGCCCGGTTCGACCTAAAGGGTGTTGCTCGTAAAAGGACATGGCCGATCTCCTTTTTTAGTAATGCAAAAATATTTATCTCCGGGATTATACAACAAAGCGGCCTGAAAAGGCCGCTTTGTTAGATGATGTGGGCAGGGAAGGTCGTTTCCTTCGAAAGCAACCATTGCTATGTCTATTTTTAGTCAGTTAGCATGTCGTAGTCATCGAGCCACTGGTTTCACTCCACCGCGGCGGCCGATGCCGTAACCGACCCGGTAAACATCGGGAAGATTTACCCGATCATCGGAGATTCGTTCTACTAATCCAAGGTCAATCAAATCTTGAAGAACGCCTTCAGAGCCAGAATTAATATGTGCCGGCGGTAATCTAACACCAGCTGTGGCAATACTATTCTCCAGGTTTTTCAATGCCGCGGAATCGTCCCAAATCTGCTTGATTTCTTTAAACGAACAAGGAACTGAAATAATCGAAAGCGGTTCCAATAACTTCTGAACCCATGGATAATCCTCTTGAATCTCTTGAACTCTGATTTTGGAAGCCTCCTGAACACCCTTTTTGATGCTTTCAAAGTGCAAGGCAAACTCCTGATTAGACCGCTCTTTATCTTGAGCCGCATAACGTAGCGCCGCAATAAAACTCCGAGGACTGACCTGCCGGCGGGCATCGCCGAGGTGGTTTGGAAGCCAGGTATACGGAAACCCACGTCGACGGTCCCGGCCCATCCAAGGACCTGTCAGGGCATGAAACACCGAGCGTTGTATTTCTTCGTTATTCCGCAATTTTTCCGGTACTGCCCAAACACCATTCCTTTCGGCCCATTCAAGGGAGGTCAAATCTCGGCATCCGTCACGAAATTGTTTTCCTTTGGTGGAATCATTACCCAGGTATTGCCAGAGAAGCCCATACAACTCGTTTCTAGGCCAGTACAACTCTGTCTTTTGTGATAGAACCTTGGATGAGTCCGGGAAAGTCGCCACTTCCGGATCTTCGATCTGGTCGGGACGAACAAACACCTTGAGACGAATACGTTTGTAAGAGCGAAAATCAAGCATGGCTTGAAGTAGCCCACGCACCAGCGCATGCATTGTCTTCCAGTCATCAGCCGTGCGGTCAAGGGCATCAAAAAGAACTAAATGGTATATGCCTTGTGATTCCAAGGTTTTGTCCGCATCAAACAATAATCGACCCACGGGTTCAGGGTTGTCTGTTACCCATTTAATGCGGTCTGCCTATTTGTCAAGGAACGTAAACCCGGCTGGATGCGTATTTTCT
>JADFXS010000179.1:0-2732 GCA_015233515.1 Deltaproteobacteria bacterium
TCCATTGCGTGTTATCTCTGAAAAAAGTTTTTATTTCCTTCGCGATCAACACTTGGCTGGAAGGATGAAAACTGCGGCCGGCCAGCCAAGTCAGAACGTCGATCGGGTTGAATCCCGGGACGATACGCCGTGCGCCTTCCTGGGCTTTGGAAAAACCGGAGGGGTAAATATAGTTCGTGATCCAGGAGGCGACAATCGCCACGGCGGCGGCCGTGGACCAGAGAAACAGCAAATAAAATCCGCTGTCGCCCGTGCCTCTTCGAGCCAGGGGCGGCCAAAGAATTTCCGTGGCCCACTGACTGGGCAGGTAAGGGGAAGTGGGGGCATCCATGGAAGCCAGATATGAGACCACCGACGTAAAGGCATCCGGGTTGACCAGACGCTCCGGCCGCATGAATCGAAACAGCAAATAAAGGACAATCACCAGCATGATTCCCAGGAGGATAAGGATATCCTTGGTTCGTCTGGCCGGAAAGATATTGACCAGGAACATGGTGAAGATCACGGATAACGAGGTCGTCAGGACTAGAAATGGGACGGCCACGCCGGCCAGCTCTAAATAGTAAAGCGCTCCGGTTTTGTACACGATGCCGTAAGCTATGAACACCGGTAAACCAAAAAAAACAATCATCCACGAACTGTCGATTAAAGTGTCGGTTAACCTGGCCCAGAACAGGCTTTCCACGGAGACCGGAGCGGAGTGGATGGTTTCCAGGTCCTTGGAAAGGAAAAAAGCGGACAAGGCGGTAATCACGTTGGAGAAAAGGAGTACGGAAAAAAAAGTCAACCAGAGCATGCCCATGAGTTTACGGGCTAAAGTATCGCCGAAACCTTCCGCGGACTGAAAATACCCCAGGACTTTATGAAAGCCGACAAAGATGGCCACCCAGAAACCTATGGTCATCAGACTAATGGCCAAGAGGCGGGGAAGCGACCCTTCTTCGCCTCGTTTCAGACGGTTATGCAGAGACAGCAGGCGAGGGGTCAGTAGAAGTAAATATTTGCTCATAGGCTAAGAATTTTCAATATCCCATGGCCACGAATTCTGCAAGAGCCTGTTCTTCCTCGCCGCCGGTTAGTTTCAGGAAAGCATCTTCCAATTCACGACTTTGACCGGCCGCGGCCTTGAGTTCCTCCACCGTGCCTTGGACAACCAGTCGGCCATGTAAGATGATGCCGATCCGATCGCATAACGCCGCCGCGAGGCTCAAGGTATGGGTGGATACGAAGACGGACGCTCCGGTGGATCGTAGTTGCCGGAAGATATTGGCTACCAGGCGGGCCCCTCGCGGGTCGAGACCGACCATGGGCTCGTCCACCACGATAACCTTAGGCTGGTGGATGAGGGCCGCGCTCATAATCAGGCGTTGTTTCATGCCATGGGAGTAATTTTCCACAAGTTCGTTCTGCCAGTCGCTCAGTTCAAAGAGGTTGAGCAGGGCCTGGGATCTGGCGCGGAAGATTTGACCGTTGACGCTGTGGAGTCCGGCAATAAACTGTAAAAATTCAAAGCCGGTCAGTTTTTCATAGAGAAATGGGCGGTCGGGAATGAAGCCGATCAGGTTCTTGGCCGATTCCGGTTGAAGGGCCTGATCGATACCGGCGATAAGCACTCGGCCGCTCGTGGGTCTTAAGGTGCCGGCGATCATTTTAATGGTCGTGGTTTTGCCCGCGCCGTTGGGGCCCAGGAAGCCATAGATTTCTCCGGGCGTCACGGTGAGCGACAAGTGGTCCACCGCGGTCACCTGCTTAAAACGTTTTGTCAGATCGATGAGTTCAATCATACATAAACCTTTGAAGGCGATTACTCATTCCACGGCTAAAATTTCTATTTCCAATCGGCCGATCAAGCGAATTAAATCCGTCTGACGAGACAGGCCGCCGGTCAGGAAACGGATGTGAGTCGCGTCCGCCGGAATTTGATTCAGAAGTGGGTCCACGGCCAGCCATTGGCCCCAGAAAACTTCAATCCAAGCATGGTAGTAAAAACCGTCTTGAAAAAACAAAACTCCCGCACAGAGTTTGACAGGTATACCCAGGGCTTGTAAAAGGGCCGCGGCCAAAGCCGCGTGTTCCTTGCAGTCGCCGACTTTGGTGTCGAGAACGGTGACCGGGTCGGGGACGGACATGGTCGGCCGCTTTTCAAGATTGGAAAAGACCCAATCCGTGACTTTCCGGATTTCAACCAGAGGAGGGTCGCCGCCGGTGATGGCCCGAGCCCTGGCAAGAATTTTCGGGTGTAAAGTTTGATCGAGGCTGATCGGAATCAAGAATTTTTTGAAATCCGGGTCCGTGGGGGAAACTCGGAGTTCGTCTTGAGGATTTATGCTTTCCCGGGTGATTTCCACTATATCACCATCAAGCTTTTGACGCCCTCCCTCCAGTTCAAAGCCCTTTAAGTCGACTCCCTTGAGCCTGGCTTTCAAATAGCGCGTTTCCCTGGGATGTTTGATGTTTCGGTTAGCCGGGGCGACCGTGGCCGCGATCACGTCCGTCAGTTCAGCTCGACCGGTGATGCCCGATCGGGCGGATTCAGCGGTGGTCCTGGCAATCGACAAACCCATGAGGGCTTCTTCCTTCAGCACCCGACCCTTGGTATCCACCCAGGTGAAGGTTTGCGTATCGGCATACTCCTGTCGCAAACGGTAAGTCTCCACTATCTTGCCTTCGAAACTTAGTTTTTCCAGGTCTTCCACAATTACTTGGACATCCTTGCTGGATAAAGTAGCCGG
>JADFXS010000179.1:2762-6049 GCA_015233515.1 Deltaproteobacteria bacterium
GGACTTTGAATCTTTGCACCTTGGATAATCCTTTTTGGACGAGATAGGGAATCAATCCGGCCGCCAAGCGAGGCACTTCCTGAAGATGAATGGTATTTTTTGAAACATTACCGCCCGTGGTACTGACCAACCGCAGGTCCAGACCGTCCATGTCTCCGGACAATTGATAACGAATCGGCCCTACGGACATAAAAAAACTGAAGGATTTGAGTCCCAAGGATTTGGATAGTCTGGCCGAAGTCACGGTCCGCAGCTCTTGGACCTGGCCCATCAGATTCAGTCGCAGAAAAGCTTTGTCGTCGACAACATAACCATCTTCTATTTTTGTCAATCCTTGGAATGAGTAGCCGATTTTTTGGCCTTTAAAATAGACCGCCCGCCAGTCTTCGCTGTCTTGGAGAGAGTCCGTGTTATCGATGATCACCTCCGGGACAAAATAGACCCGTTGTACGAGCAGACTGACCATGATCAGCCAAAAGGCGACGATGACTATTTTGATGGTCCGGGCTAAGCTTGGGTTGGCAGTAATTGCGATGCTCATGGGTGGGTTACAAATGGATAGTCGTCCGGCCCTGGGCTTATAGCACGCGCAGGACTAGATTTTCCGCGGCCGCGCGCATTTTTTCAAAATCTTCATCGGCCAGACCGGCTCCCAGAGCCACCTGCCTGGCGAAAGTCAAGTCCACCAGGTCGGCGGGGGCGTGAGTATCCGTATTCAGGATCAAGGCCGCCCCACAGCGCCGAGCTAAACGAGCTACGTGGCCATTGGTCAGGCTATGGCCGCGGCGGGTGGTGATTTCCAGCAATACCCCTTTGATTTTGGCTAATTCCACATCTTCGAGCTTGATTTGTCCGGGGTGGGCCAAAATATCCGCCCCGCCTTCTATGGCGGCTCGATTAGTGCCTGGTTCAACCGGTTCCACGGGGGTTTCTCCGTGAACCACTATATAGGCGGCGCCCAACCGTCGAGCGGCGAGAATCATGGCGGCAATGGCCGACGGGGGGACGTGAGTCAGTTCCGCGCCGGGGATGACCCGGACTTTGGTGTAGTGGTTGAGTTCCTTGGCAACTTGCACCAGACGCGGAATTACCAAATCCAGGTTGGAGGCGTCAACGTGGTCGGTCAGGCCAAGATAGCGATAACCTTTGGTTTCAGCCCGGCGAGCCAGTTCCGAGGGCAGAAGTTCTCCATCACTGAGCAGGGTGTGGGTATGTAAATCGATCATTTTTCATTGTCCATAAAAAAACATATTTCCAGCTCCGGGAGGATTCTGGAAATATGTCGGTAGGGAAGAATTTTTCTACATTTTGTATTTTCCAAAGTCTTCCGGCGACAGGCTCTCCAAAACTTCGGTCCATTTATGAGCATCCTTGTCCTTGATCGCTTCCTGGCCGCTCATGTCTATACGGGCTGATTTGTCGAACACTTGTTCATGGACGAAAATCGGCGCCTCGGCCCGCAAGGCCAGAGCAATAGCGTCACTGGGGCGAGCGTCGATTTCCACGCGACGTTCTCCGCCGCTGATGTGAATCAAGGCAAAAAAGGTGTTATCTCGAAGGTCGCAGACTTCGACTTTATCTACTTGAACGCCAAAAGTTTCGATGATGTTTCGTAAAAGGTCGTGGGTCATAGGCCGGGCGAATTTAACGTTTTCCAACTCACTGGCAATGGCTGTAGCTTCCAGCAGACCTATCCAGATGGGAATGGACCGGCCCCCTTGATCTTCTTTCAAGATCATGATCGGACTGTTGGTGTACGGGTCAATGGTCAAACCGGCAACGGTAACCTTGACGAGCATAAAGATTCCTCCCGGCATGGCGATGCAATTTTTTCGCCGCTTGTGGAAACAATTATATCACTGTTTGCCGTAACTCCGCCAGTCTTCTCCGTGCTTGACGAAAATCACTTTTGGTTTTCTTCAATTTTTCCAAGAAGAGAGTTAGGCCAAGCCTCAGTAATCAAAGGATGAACCAAACATCCGATAAGATCATCCGATCCATTGAAATTTACTATCTTATTACCGCGGGTCTTACCGGTCAATTGGGTTTTGTACCTGTTACTTCGTCCTTCAACCAACACCTCCATCCTTCGACCGATCAATGTTTGATTGCATTCCAAAGTAATTGACTTTTGCATATTCTGCAAGATGGCTAAACGTTCGGCTTTGATTTTGTCCGGCACTTTGTTTTCTAAACCGGCGGCCAGGGTTCGGGGGCGATCGGAGTACATAAATGAATACATGCCGTCAAAACGAACCTGGCGGACCAGGGCCAAGGTTTGTTCAAAGTCGTCGTCTGTTTCTCCGGGAAAACCAACTATAATGTCTGTAGTTATAGCCATTTCCGGGCAGACGGTTCGCAAAGCCTCCACTTTGGCCAAATAGTCGCCTCGGGTATATCGACGACGCATGGCGTTTAGCATGTTATCGGATCCGGACTGTAAGGGCAGATGCACATGCTCAGCGACCGTAGGCAGCTCGACCATGACTCGAATCAGATCCGGAGAGAGGTCCTTGGGATGGGAAGTAGTAAAGCGGAGACGAAGGATGCCGGATAGAGCAGCCATCCGTTTCAAGAGTTCGGCGAAAGATATTTCCGGTTCCAAACCATGGCCGTACGAGTTGACGTTCTGACCCAGCAAGATTATTTCTCGGGCGCCCTCTTCCACGAGCCGACGGGCTTCGGCCAGGATATCGTCGGCCGGTCGGCTGATTTCTCGGCCGCGCACGTAGGGGACCACGCAATAGGCGCAAAAATTATCGCAGCCTTGCATAATAGTCAGAAAATTAGCGATTTTGGAGAGTCCAGGCGGCGTGGATGATTTCATATCCTCGGCCAGAGGCAAGCGGTAGGAGAAATCAACTTGACAGACGGATCGACGAGTTTGAGCTACCTGTTCCAAAATAGCGGGGAGGCGATGGAGTTCATGAGTTCCGATAACAATGTCGACATAGGGCGCCTGTTCGAAAAGTTTGGCTCCTTCCTGTTGAGCGACACAGCCGCCGACCGCCAGCAGCAAGTCAGGATTGATCGCCTTCAGACGACGCAGGCGTCCCAAGAGACTATTGACTTTTTGTTGAGCTTTTCCTCTGATAGTACAGGTGTTTATAAAAATAACATCCGCCTGTTCCGGGTCAGAGGTAGATGTGTAACCATGTCCGCTTAAAAGATGGATCAGTCGACTGGAGTCATATTCATTCATTTGGCAGCCAAAAGTGGCCACATAAATTTGTTTAATACATAGGTCGGCCACTCCCCGGATGTCATCTTCAGAAAAAACCGTGCCC
>JADFXS010000180.1 GCA_015233515.1 Deltaproteobacteria bacterium
TCGCCGGAGATATCTCCAGTTGGTGCCGCTTGGACAGGGTCCGCGAACCGACAGGTTCGGCAGTCTGAATATAATCCTGAACAACGGCTTTGAGTATCAGCCGGTCCCGATCATTTAAATAGAAGGTCATCATTCCCGTATCTCCGGCAGCGCTCGTCATGGATGAGTGCTACGCTAACCTTAAGCACCACTATCCGGATTGTCAAGTTAACCCCGGTAATTTTGGTTACTTGCCGCCGGCCGCGAAAATCTGAGACTTGACTTCTAAAACGCAAAGAGATTAATATTTTAAGGATATGCCGTTTCTACGATTTTCATAACCGGGGTGTGGTGAATCGATCGCAAAATTTCAATAGATTTTTGAAAATTCCATGTAGCTATCGATCGCCGCATTTTTGTTGCGGCGAAGACCAGAATCTTTGGTTGAAGTGACTGACACCAATATCGCCAGAGGAAGATCAGCATGCGCGCACTCTCCGACTGCCGGGTAATGATAGTTGACGATACCGAAGCCAATGTGGACCTTCTGGTGGAAACCCTGGAAAGTGATTATGAACTAGCGGTGGCCATGGATGGTGTCAGCGCCTTGGAATATGTGGCCGAATCGCCGCCGGATCTGATTCTCCTCGATATTATGATGCCCGATATGGATGGATACGAAGTCTGCCAACATCTTAAGTCTGACCCGCGATACCGCCATATTCCCATAATCTTTGTCACTGCTATGACCGAAGTTGAAGATGAAACCAAAGGCCTGGCCCTGGGCGCCATCGATTATCTGACCAAACCGATAAGTCCGCCTATTGTCAAGGCCAGAGTGAAAAATCACCTGGAACTTAAACTGGCCAAGGAAGAACTGGAACAGCAAAACGAAATTTTGGAAATCAAAGTCCTGGCGCGGACGCACGAACTGGCCTTGACTCAGGACGTCACTATTTTCACCTTGGCTTCCTTGGCGGAAACCCGCGATCCGGAAACCGGCGGACACATCCGGCGGACACAAAACTACGTCCAGGCTTTGGCCGAGCACCTCAAAAATCATCCCAAGCATGGCGAGTATTTAAATACGGAAGTCATAGATTTACTATATAAATCAGCCCCTTTGCACGATGTGGGCAAGGTGGGCGTTCGCGACTCCATACTCCTCAAACCCGGGAAATTAACGGATGAAGAATTCGCCGAGATGAAAAAGCACACCGTTTATGGACGAGACGCCCTCGCCTCGGCCGAAGTCTATCTTGGCCCGAACTCCTTTCTAACCTATGCCAAGGAAATCGCATACACACATCAGGAAAAATGGGATGGTTCCGGCTATCCTCAGGGGCTGAAAGGAGAGGAGATTCCACTCTCCGGCCGTCTAATGGCGGTGGCTGATGTCTATGACGCCTTGATCAGCAAGCGCGTTTATAAACCGCCGTTTCCTCATGCCGAGGCCGTGGCTATCATGGTTGAAGGCCGGGGAACTCATTTTGATCCGGATATTCTTGATGCTTTTTTAGCTATTGAAGAACAGTTTAAGCAAATCGCGCTTAAATTCGCCGATCAGGAATAAAAAACCTGATTTGCGCCCATGAGTGGTTCATTCTCTGATAAGGTTATTACGTCCTTTTTTATGAGTTTTGCTGTCGATATTAAATCAAGATGCTTGTCGGATAGGATATGACTAGAACACATCTCAAAAAAGCTCTTTGGCCCAACCTCTTTGTCGGAGGCCGTAAGCAATCCTCAAAATATGTCCAATATTCCTATGGTTGGACTCCAGTCTCCTCCTCGGCCTTGGATCAAATTCCTTTTTTTGAGATGTGTTCTAAACTATCGAGTCTCTGTCGGCGGGCGGGGTGAAAGGACCGGAAGTAAAGCGATAAGGGAAAAAATCAAACTTGGGATCGGTTATAGGAGAAGATTTAAATGGACATCTCGCGCCGGCTCAGCCGGTTTCAACCAAAAAACTATTCAAATACCCTGACCGCGGCTGATTTTGTCCGCGCAGGTGATACATTTCCAAGATAATACCTAACCCAATGTCAACCGAAACCAAATCCATTCGTAAAATAATGATCGTCGGATTGCCTAACACCGGCAAGAGCCAGATTTTTATCAATCTGACCGGAAAATTTACGGTTGTCGCCAATTCTCCATTGACCACCATTGAAATGAAACGAGCCCTTCTGGAACTTGAAAACGATGATGTTTTCGAGGTAATAGATACGCCCGGCCTGTTTGGTTTTTTTGCCCATTCGGAAGAAGAAATCATGGTACGGGAGGCCATTTTTTCCGAGAAGCCCGACATAATTATCCAGTGTATTGACGCCAACCGCCTAAAACAGTCTTTATTTTTGACCTCGGAGTTGATCCTGACCCGTATTCCCATGGTAATTTCCTTGAATGCCGTGGATGAGATCGCCCGAAAAGGGATTCAGATCGACGCGGACGGGCTATCCCGGCTGTTGGATGTTCCCGTGGTGGAATCCGTTGCCGTGGCCGGTCATGGTATCAAGGAGTTGAAGGAGGCTATTCCCAGCGCCAGGCCGGGGAAAATCGATGCCATCAGACATGGCGGGGTGATCGACCAAGGCGTAATCCTGCTGGAGTCCAAACTCCCCAAGAACATACCTTTCCCTTTGGTGGTAGCCACTCTTTTAATGATGCGCGACCCGTTTATTGTCGATTACCTTCGGGAATATTGCGATGGCGCGACCCTGGCTTCGATCCAGAAAGAAATCGACCACCTGATCGGACAATTTCGAGGTAATTTGAGTCGAGTCATCAACACCAGGCGCAGCCGCTGGATTGATAATCTCGCGGAACAAATCGTCAAGCAAGATAAGGCCTTTCCAAGAGAATCGTATGAGACCATTGCCCGTTTGACTCGACACCCCATTTTCGGACCGCCGATATTATTGGCGATATTAGCCATTGTCTTTCTTGCCGTGGTTTATGTGGCTAACGGAATTTCCGAATGGATGAACCAAGCGCTATGGACTCCTGTCGAAGCGGCCTTGACGCAAATTTTGCCCAGCGGTTTTTGGAATGATTTTTTTATCGGACAATATGGAATTCTTTCCATGGGACTGGCCAACGCCTTGCTGACCGTTCTGCCGATTCTTTCGGTTTTTCTTTTATTGTTCAACATATTGGAAGATACCGGTTATATTCCTAACCTGTCGGTCCTGACCAAAAGAATTCTCGGCAAACTGGGTCTGGGTGGGGAGGCTCTGATCCCTCTGGTGCTGGGTTTCGGATGCAAGACCATGGCTACTCTTACCGCTCGGACCATTCCTTCCAAAAGGGAAAGATATATCGTCATTTTCTTGATCGCTTTCGCTATTCCCTGTTCTTCCCAGCTAGGCCTGAGCATGAGCCTGCTTGGCCGCATCGGCTGGAGCGCTTTTGTGATTGTTTTTGGGATTCTGACCTTTTCGGAAATCGGCGCCGGACTTTTGCTGAATCGCATTCTGAAAAAGCACGAAAAGAATCTGATCTTTATTCAGGAACTGCCGCCAATTCGGCTGCCGAATCCCAAATGGGTTCTCAAAAAAACCTATTTTCGTTTGTATTGGTTTCTCCAGGAAGCTCTCCTCATCTTTGTTTTGGCGGCCGTGGGTCTATTCGCCTTGGACAAACTGGGAATACTGGATGTGATCAGAACATTACTACGCCCCTTGATCGAAGGCTGGCTGGGTTTACCCCTGGATATGGTCGACGCCATTATCCTTTGTCTGGCCCGTAATGAAGCGGCCGTGGGATTCATGATCAATCTGGCCCGGAAAAGCCAACTCGACTATATCCAGTGTATCGTGGCGGTGGTTCTGACCACGATGTCTTTCCCTTGCTTCGCCAATATCACGGCCATGGCCAAGGAAATCGGCGCTAAAAGCGCCGCGATCATGGTCGCCATTATTGTCGTCACCGCCTTTTTCATGGCCGGTCTCTTGAACCGGATTTTATTGGCGCTGATATGAAAGAGAAGTTTACCGATATGGATGACAAACGCAGGCACCAGGAGGAATTCCTGGAAAGATTATGGGAAATGCATGAGCAAGGATTGAGTGATATAGAGGACTTAACTCAACACTTGCTCGATAGGTTCAATCTTGAGTTCTTCAACGATTTGGTAACGGAAGGTCTTGTAGTTCTGAGCGAGCAAGGCCGCCGGATATCCCTGACGGAAACCGGTATTCAACGGGCCAAACTGATTATCCGCGCCCATCGAATCGGTGAACGGCTGCTATTCGACGTGTTCGGAAGTGATTTTGAACCGGGAGCTTGCGAGTTTGAACATACTTCCACGGTGGCGTTGGTGGATGCGCTGTGCACTATCTTGGGACATCCACGGGAATGCCCTCACGGCCTACCTATTCCGGAGGGAGAGTGTTGTTTGCGCTCGGCCACGACCGTTTCCAATGTGGTCAAGCCGCTAACCGAACTCGAAATCGGGCAAACCGCTCGAGTCGCCTATATCAACAGTCGAGATGACGGCCGACTCCACAAACTCGACAGCCTCCAGATCAGACCGGGTTCCATGGTCAAACTCCACCAACGATACCCTTGTTACGTAATTGAGTGCGAAGGCGCCAGTATCGCGTTGGATGAGGAGATCGTGGCTAACGTGCATGTCTGGTCGACCAACCCGTTTTCACGTCAACCGATGGAAAAAAAGGATGTGACCCTTCAGGCAAAAAACTGTGGTTGGTGGAATAAAGTCATGAAACTTCAGGGTAAGTGGCGGAGAAAATTGAACCCTGGTTGAGCAGGCAGGCGAGCGCATACTACGTTGCCCGCCGCGGGGAGGTTCAACGGTTATAACCTGTTATCTTATTGATCTTCCGAAGCTTAGAGTTTCCATAAGCGCCGGCCCCCTAGGATCAGTTTTTCGAAATCCCAGGCGGGTAAAGGCGGGGCAAAGTAGTTGCCCTGCATCTCGTCGCAGCCTTCTTTGACTAGAATAGATAATTGTTGTTCCGTTTCCACGCCTTCGGCCAGGACTCGGAGTCTCAAGTTGTGCCCGAACGCGATGATCGCGCGGACGATATCCTGATCGTGGTCGTTACCATTCATGTCCCGGATAAACGATGAATCCATTTTAAGCGTGTCGATGGGGAATCGTCTTAAGTTATGCAGAGATGAATACCCGGTCCCGAAATCGTCTATGGAGAGCAGAAGGCCGATTCGTTTCAACTCGGTCATCAGGGAAGTGACCAGCTCAAGGTCTTGCATTATAATGCTTTCCTTAAGCTCAAGCTCCAGTTGACGTGGATCCAGCCCGGTTTCGTCCAAGATTCCCGCCACCAAGTCAGGTAGCAACGGCTGCCGGAACTGCCGGCCGGAAAGGTTTACGGCGATTTGAAACGGCCCCAAGCCGGCATCGGTCCAGGTTTTGGTCTGCTGACAGGCGGTCTTGAGTATCCATTCACCAATAGGAAAAATCAGGCCGGTTTCTTCGGCGATGGAAATGAATTTAGCCGGAGGCATTAAACCCATTTCCGGGTGCTGCCAGCGGACCAGGGCCTCCATACCGATAATCCGACCGCTAACCAGTTCCAGTCGTGGTTGATAATGTAAAATGAGTTGCTTGTGATCCATGGCCAGGCGCAAACTGTTTTCCAATAGCAGGCGTTCCTTGGCCCGGATGTTCATTTCACTGGTATAAAACTGGTAGTTGTTTCGACCTTTTTCCTTGGCAGTGTACATGGCGGTGTCGGCGTGCTGCAGAAGCAGGTCCTTGTCCTCGCCATCCATGGGGTACAAGGTTACGCCGATGCTGGCCGTGATCGATACCTCGTGGCGATCCAGGGCAAACGGCCTCGTCATGGCTTGGATGATCCGATGCGCGGCTTGCGTCCCTCCCTGAGCTTGGTTAATATCCGGAAGGATGATCGCGAATTCATCTCCACCCAGGCGGGCCAATGTGTCTATTTCCCGCAGACATTCCTTGATGCGAGCCGCTACCTTGATTAAAAGTTCATCTCCGACCTGGTGGCCCAATGAGTCATTTATGATTTTAAAG
>JADFXS010000181.1:0-3603 GCA_015233515.1 Deltaproteobacteria bacterium
CACAGGGGGCAAGTCATGCCGATTAATTCTCCACTCTCCAAAGTCAAACCTCCATTCAATAGCGAACGCGTCACCCAGGATCGGGTCATCGCTTTATTCCGCGATGAGCTGCAGTATCGTTACCTGGGCGATTGGACCGACCGAGACGCCAATACCAACATTGAGGAAGGCCTCCTTACGGATTTCCTGACCAAGTGCGGTTATAGCCCGACACAGATCAGCAGCGCTATTTACAAGCTGCGCACCGAGGCCAACAACCATGACCGCGGCCTCTACGGCAACAACCACGCCGTTTACAATCTGCTGCGCTACGGCGTACCGGTGAAGATCGAAGCGGGCCAGATCACGGAAACCATCCACCTCATCAATTGGAAGGAGCCGGAGACCAACGATTTCGCCATCGCCGAGGAAGTCACCCTGCACGGCAACCACAAGCGGCGACCCGACCTCGTGCTGTATGTGAACGGCATCGCCGTCGGCGTGCTGGAGTTGAAAAACAGCCGCGTCACTATCGGCGACGGCATCCGCCAGAACCTGTCCAACCAGCAGCCCGATTTCAACGCCTGGTTTTTCAGTACCGTCCAGTTCATCTTCGCGGGCAATGATTCCGAGGGTCTGCAATACGGCGCCATCGGCACGCCGGAGAAGTATTTCCTGAAGTGGAAGGAAGACGAGCAGGACAATACCCGTTTCAAACTGGACAAGTATCTGCTCAAGATGTGCGTCAAGGAGCGCTTGATCGAGCTGATGCACGACTTCGTGCTCTTCGACGGCGGCGTGAAAAAGCTGCCGCGCGTGCACCAGTATTTCGGCATCAAGGCCGCACAAAAGCATGTGGTCGAGCGCAAGAGCGGCATCATCTGGCACACCCAGGGCAGCGGCAAAAGTATCGTCATGGTGTTGCTGGCCAAGTGGATTCTGGAGAACAACCCAAACGCCCGCGTGGCCGTCATCACCGACCGCGACGAACTGGACAAGCAGATCGAGCGGGTCTTCACCGAAGTGGGCGAGACCATCAAGCGCACCAGCAGCGGCCGGGATCTGCTGAACCAGCTCGGCCAGGCCAAGCCGCGCCTGCTCTGCTCTTTAATCCACAAGTTCGGCCGGAAAGACGTGGACGACTTTGATGCGTTCATCCGGGAGCTGCAAGCCCAGCCCTGTCGGACGGTCGGCGAAGTCTTCGTTTTTGTGGACGAATGTCACCGGACCCAAAGCGGCAAGCTGCACCGCGTGATGAAGGCCATGATGCCCAACGCGATCTTTATCGGCTTCACCGGCACGCCGCTGCTCAGGCAGGACAAACAGACCAGCCTCGAGGTTTTCGGCGGCTACATCCCCACCTATAAGTTCAGCGAAGGTGTCGAGGACGGAGTGGTGCTCGACCTCATCTATGCGGCGCGGGACATCGACCAACGCCTCGGCTCGGAGGACAAGATCGATGCCTGGTTCGAAGCCAAGACCAAGTGCCTTAATAATTGGCAGAAGAACGAGCTGAAGAAACAGTGGGGCACCATGCAACATGTGCTCAGCTCCATGTCGCGCATGGAGAAGGTGGTGGGCGACATTGTTTTTGATTTCAGCGTAAAGCCCCGCCTTTCCGGTCATCGCGGCAACGCCATCCTGGTGGCCTCAAGCATCTACGAGGCCTGTAAATATTTCACCTTGTTCCAGAAAACACCGTTCAAGGACATGTGCGCGGTGGTGACCTCTTACAACCCGCAAGCCCAGGATGTGACCAAGGAGGAAACCGGCGCGAATACCGAGACCGACAAGCAATTCATCTACAACACCTACATTGAGCTGCTCAAAAACGTCGATGCCAAGCCGGGCACCACCAAAACCGAAACCTACGAGGAGCGGGTGAAAACCCTGTTCACCAAGGAGCCGGCGAATATGAAGCTGCTCGCGGTAGTGGATAAACTGCTCACTGGATTCGACGCGCCGCCCTGCACCTATGTCTACATCGACAAGTCCATGCAGGACCACGGCTTGTTTCAAGCCATCTGCCGGGTCAACCGGCTGGACGGCGAAGACAAGGACTTCGGCTATATCGTGGACTACAAGGATCTGTTCCGGAAAGTGGAGAACGCCATTGAGGTCTATACTTCCGAACTCGATCGCAGCGCGGGCGGAGTCGATCCGGAAGTGCTCGTGCAGGATCGCCTAAAAAAAGGAAAGGAACGCCTGGACAATGCCCTGGAAACCCTCGCCTTGCTATGCGAGCCGGTGGAGCCGCCAAGGGGCGAGCTCCAGCATATCCATTATTTCTGCGGCAATACCGAGATTGTGACCGACCTCCAGGAACGGGAACCGCAACGCGCCGCTCTCTACAAGGCGACCGTGGCGCTGATGCGCGCCTACGCCAACATCGCCGACGAACTGGGACCCGCCGGATACGGCGAGGCCGACATCATCCGCATAAAACAGCTGAGGGATCATTACCTGAATGTCCGCGAAATCATCCGCAAGGCTAGCGGGGAAAGCCTCGACCTCAAAGCCTACGAGGCCGACATGCGGCACCTCATCGACCCCTACCTCGAGGCTGATGAGCCGAGGCAGATTTCACCTTTCGATAATATGGGCCTGCTGGAACTGATCGTGAAGACCGGCATCGCCAACGCCATCAACACCCAACTCGGCGGATTAAAGGGCAATAAAAACGCCATTGCCGAGACCATCGAAAATAATGTTCGCCGTAAAATTATCAGGGACTACTTGAGCGACCCGGCTTTTTACGAAAAGATGTCCGCTTTGCTGGAGGAAATAATCGCGGCGCGGAAAGCGAAAGCCGTCGCGTACGAAGAATACCTGAAGCGAGTCGCTGAACTGGCGAAGAAGGTCGAGGCGGGTCAAGCGGAAGATACTCCAAAAAACCTGAACACGCCGGGCAAGCGCGCCCTTTATAACAACCTGAACCGTAATGAAGAACTGGCTCTGAAGATCGATGAAATCGTCAAGAATAACCGGCCTGACGACTGGCGCGGCATTCAGGCCCGCGAAAGTGTGATCAAGAAAGCTTTGTATGGAGTATTGCAGGATAAGGACGAGGTGGAACGGATTTTCCTCATCATCAAACAGCAGACTGAATACTAATGCCGACCAAGATCGAACTGGGCGACATCAGCGTGGAGGTCCTACAGAAGGACATTAAAAACGTCCATCTCAGTGTTTATCCACCGGCTGGATTAGTGCGCATTGCCGCGCCGCTGCGGATGAGCCTGGACACGATCCGGGTTTTCGCCATTTCCAAGTTGGACTGGATCAAACAGCAGCAAAAGAAACTCAACGAGCAGGAACGTGAAACGCCGCGCGAATATATTGATCGAGAAAGCCATTATGTTTGGGGAAAACGTTACCTGCTCAAGGTGATCGAGAAAGATGCAGCGCCGACCGTGGCCCTGAAGCACAATAAGCTGGTCCTGACGATCCGCCCCGCGACAAGCGCGGAAAAAAGGAAAGCCATCTTAGAAGAGTGGTATCGGGAGGGACTCAAGAAAGCTATTCCTCCATTGATCGAGAAATGGCAGCCGCTTATCGGCGTGAAGGCGGCCAGGTTCTTTGTGCAAAGGATGAAAACGCAATGGGGTAGTTGCAACCACGCCA
>JADFXS010000181.1:3627-5999 GCA_015233515.1 Deltaproteobacteria bacterium
TCAATACGGAGCTGGCCAAGAAGCCGCCGGAATGCCTGGAATACATCGTGGTTCACGAAATGGTCCACCTGGTGGAATCCACGCACCAACGCCGCTTCGTGGCCCTGATGGATCAGTTCATGCCCAAGTGGCAATTCTACCGGGACGAATTAAACGGACTGCCGGTGAGGCACGAAAATTGGAGGTATTGAAGAAAGTGCTTTAAGCCGAATTATGCCGGCCGTGGTTTATAGGTGACATTTCCGGCTTTGTGATGTTTTGTTCGGTTAGTCATTGGCAAAAGAGTCCGCAAAATCATAGAATGGACAATATTTCTGAAGTCATCCAAATGGTCCTGTATTTCAGCCCTCGTCGCCGTAGGATAAACATTCTCTCTTTTATGGACAAGCTCATTTCTTAGCCTTGTGTAAACGGTCTCCAATCGTGGGCTTCCGTCTGAGTTGACGAATGGGCTGTTTGTTTGAAGTGTTTGTGGAGCATTCTCCATTATGAATTTATCGACTGCCGATTGGTTTTTATACATCTCCTCAAGGATAAGATAAAGAATAAGAAACTGTACTACAGGTTCATCAGAGCAAATAGCATATCTATACAGATTAATAGATGGTTTATCCTGTAATTTTGACATTTTTAAGAAGGCATCTTGGACATCTTGGATTTTCTCACTGTTTAGCTTGAAACCGCCGGCCTTGCCTGTTGCATTGCATTTCCCGAATGGCATCAAGAGATGAGCTATGGCACCTTCGCCGGGCCTTGGTACAAGACCAAACCCATCCAACTCTATTTCGCTAATCCTGGTGTTCAATATGAGTGACAGCATATCAAAAATGTCATCTTTGATCATATTCCCAATCTTTTGAACCTCCGCAATGGAATAAACAGTGCCCAGAGTAATCGTCATGAGCCACCCAGGATCGAACGAATCGGCAGGTCTAGCTTTCTCAAATACTAATGTTTCTACTTTTGAGTGAGGCACCTTGCAGGAAATGGATGCATCATGATCAACGTACATTTTGAATGCGTAACGTATATGTCCACCAGGATACGGAAGACAACTATTGGCTTGGTTACTCATAGCTCTCCCCTTACAGGCTATTGTAAGATTTCTGCAAAATTTCGTTAAATTCAACTACAGAGAGAGGTTCGCCCGTTTCCTTTACTAGACGATTTATAACATTTTGTCCAGTTATTTATACTCATTAAATATTAAAGCCTCTTCGCTATTTAGTGTGGGTAATAATTTGAGTCAAAATTGATATCCTTATATCCGAGGTCACGGTAATCCTTTCGCCGTCGGCCTATCTACCTGCAAGCACGGGCATAGCTACAGAAGGATGCCAGAGGCATTCGAAGGGCTTGCCTTGAAACTGGCTCGGCCCGTACCAAAAGCAATCAAGGCAGAGTGATGCTGAACATTTATCTACGCTAAATAGTAAAGAACCGCCCATATCAATTCAAAAAAATGGACGTCCTTCCTGCTCTTTCTTCCCCACGCCGAACAACACTCCAGACATAATAACTTTTCGACTTTTTTTGTCCCACCCCGACCGCCCCTTTATCCATATGCAGCACCATAACCCAATCAGGCTCGTAGGCGCTGGTAGTGGATGAACAATAGGTTTGGCCCGGGGTTTCAAACGGATGACCTTCCGGGAGAGCGGGGCGGTGCCGGGAGGCATCCGTCAAGGATTCCAATTCGTTAATGGTCGGAAGACGCCAATTATCAAAACCGGCAAAATATTGTTGATTCAGGGCATCGATCGTTCGGAGGGCTTCCAGCCAGTTTACCGTGCCACCGGCCAAATCCGCGGAACGAGTCCAGACCAGGCCGGTCAAATGGTCGTGAACCACATTCCCTTCGGTGGTGAACCTGGGCGTCGGCCAAGCCGCCCCGACGCGCAATTCCCCGTCCTGACCCGTTCCATCACATGGAATCGTCCGGCCATCCGCGTCAAAGCAGAGAACCTGCCCGGTGGCCGGCAAAACAGGGATGCCCTGCCCCCTTACCGGCCAAAGCAGGAAATACTGCTTTTTATTTCCATAAAACATCCGGCCGCCTTCCATGTGAACATACCAGGCATATCCCGGATGGACTGCGGACGAGGTCCCGGTCCAATACCAGCCAAGGAATACGTTTCGAAAAGGATGACCACCAGGCAGGGCGGGACGGCGGTCTTGATGGCTGATCAGGCTGCGCAGCTCCCGACGGTTGGGCATCCGCCAATCGTCATGTCCGAAAATTTTCCCCTCGTTCAAGTCGCGGACATAATCCAGCGCTTCGGACCAACTCAAGGGATACTCCGCAATATTGGCGTTTCGCATCCACATTAAACCGGTCAGCCGATCCAGCACGGTTTCATCCGGGTCTTCGA
>JADFXS010000182.1 GCA_015233515.1 Deltaproteobacteria bacterium
GACCTGTAAACCATTTCTCTCGCTCTGGAAGCCTCCAACACCGGACACTTGGTTTTCGGGACCCTTCACACCAACAACGCCGCCAAGACCATCGACCGTGTCATTGAAGTCTTCCCGGCTAACCAACCGTCCCAGATTCGTTCCTCACTAGCCGACGGTTTGCGGGCGGTGGTGGCTCAGACCTTGTTCAAGCGCATCGACAAGAAAGGTCGTTTGGCGGCGCTGGAAATCATGCTCGCCACTCCGGCCGTCCGCAACCTGATCCGGGAAAACAAAACTTTTCAAATACCTTCGGTCATCCAAACCGGAAAAAAGTACGGGATGCAAAGTCTGGACGATGCTATTTTGGATCATTTGCTGGCGGGACGAATCGATCCGGATGATGCTTACAACAAATGTGTCGACAAGACCAAGTTCAAGCAATACATCACCAAGCCGCCGGATGACTTGACCGATGTTTAATTTCAATGAATGACCATACGTCTCCGCGCCTTTTCCAGGCGCTGTCGGGCAAGCGACATTCGGCGACATCGGACGCATAAAACCGGTTTTGCCGCGATAATCGATTATACTCGACTTACGCGGGATCACCGCGGGACATAATCCAATAGCCAACGCTATCGGCATCCTTACCTCGGTTATATATGCCGCCGATCCAAGCGGCTTCGAGGAATATAGGCCATTGATGTAGGAGAGGCCATGCAACAAGCACAAATCGATTTTATTTTAGGTAAAATGCTCGAGTCCCACGGCCATGTGTCGGATTTGAACATTACCGCCGGCAAGCCTTTCCAGGTGGAATCATCCGGACAACTGGTTCCGGTTTGGTTCAAACCCAAAACGGAAGAGCTTACCCCATTCCAAACGGAAATTTTTGCCCTCAATTTAGTCAGGTCTGACCGCCGCCTGACGGAAATACTGCTCCGGGAAGGCTCCTGCGATATGTCGTACCAATTGGCCGGCAAGGCGCGTTTCCGGGTTAACGTTTTCTCCCAGCGCAGTCGATATTCCGTCGTCATGCGTAAGTTGGAAACCGAAATACCGACTATCACTCAATTGAAGCTTCCCAAAGCCTTTCTGGAAATGGCCAAAGAGAAAAACGGGATCATTTTAGTAACCGGAGCCACGGGTAGTGGTAAGACTACCTCCCTGGCCGCCCTGCTCAACGAATTGAACGAAAGAATGGCCGTGCATATTGTCACCCTGGAAGACCCGGTGGAATATGTGCATCCCCACAAGAAATCAACTTTCAACCAACGGGAGATGGGCCAGGATTTCGATACATTTGCCAGCGGCTTGCGAGCCGCCTTACGCCAGGCG
The DNA here is from genome assembly GCA_015233515.1 of Deltaproteobacteria bacterium. The sequence continues at coordinate 1,321 of JADFXS010000182.1, forward strand.
CCCAAAGTCATCCTGGTAGGCGAAATGCGTGACCGGGAAACCGTGGAAATAGGCCTGTCCGCGGCCGAAACCGGCCATTTGGTCTTGTCCACTCTGCACACCGTGGACGCAGGTCAGACTATCAACCGTATCGTCGGTATGTTCGAACAGGAAGAAGAACAACAGATTCGCATCCGTTTGGCGGACACCGTCCGCTGGATTTGTTGTCAACGCCTATTACCCAAAACCGGCGGGGGGCGGGCCGCCGCTTTGGAAATCATGGGCGCCAACTTGAACATTAAGGACATGAGTCTGAACGGTGAAACGGAAGATAAGACTGATTACAATACCATCAAAGGATTACGTGCGTTTGGTTTCATGACTTTCGACCAGTGCATTCTGGACCTTTTCGAACAGGGCTTGATTTCCGAAGATACCGCGCGAGTATATGCATCCAAAAAAGCCGTTATCGGTCAAGGCATCGACCAAGTCAAAGCGCGCGAAGGCAAAAAGACCAGTAGTATCGAAGGCCTGAGCATGGAAGCCGAGGAAGCCGAAACAAAAAAATCCAAACGCTAAACCTCGGCCCCAAGTATTTTTTGGACATGACCGCAAAAAATCCTATAGATCTCGTTGAGTCAGGGACAAGGTGAACGACCATGCGGCCAGATACGAGGTATTGATCGGACGAGAGCTTATAAAAAGACTGGAAGACATCTCACAAAAAAGAAATTTGGTCCAAGATCGAGGAGGAGGCTGAAGGCAACCGGATGAATATTGGACATATTTTGAGGATTGACTTACGGCCTCCGACCAAGAGATCGGGCCAAAGAGCTTTTTTGAGAAGTGTTCCGAGCAAGCTTCGAGGAATTCGATCCATAAAGATTAAAAACAAGCCCCTCAAAAAAAGGTCGAAAAACGTAGTCGCGTTTTTTCAATCCCGGCGGAGGTTCAAATGAAAATTCCGTGTCAAAGTTGTCAGGCTATTCTTAATATCCCGGATGACCGGTTAGCTCCGGGTATGGATTTTTCGTTCAATTGTCCCAGGTGCAAAAATAAGAATACGATCCACGTTCCGGAAGGAGAGACTTCGGAGACCGTAAGCTTTATGCCCGATACGCCTCCCGATCATGCCCCTATCAAGCCGTCACCGCGCGAAGCCCCCTCCCCCACATCGGCAAATCAAACTCATCCGCCGGCAACCAGCGTGGAAGAAGAGGATGGGATGGTGGGAGAATTCTATGAAGACGGGGCTAAACTGGCTTTAATCTGCTTTGATGACGGGCCAATGCGCGATAATCTCAAAAATCAGGTTTTGGAATTGGGATACGTCCCGGTCATCCCTGCTTCCGGTCGAGATACCTTGCAGCGCTTGAGGGTTACCCAATTCAATCTCATTTTGCTTCATGAAAGTTACGATGGACAATCTCCGACTAACAACTCGGTCCTGCAATTCATTCAACCAATGGAAATGACCACTCGTCGTCGCGTGGTATTGATTTTGTTCGGCCAGAATTTTTCCACTTTGGATCACATGACGGCGTATTCGATGTCGGTCAATGCCGTGGCCAATTTGGCGGACGAAGCCCATTTTGGTAAAATAATACGGAGAGCCACGGCGGAGCATGAACGTTTTTATCGAGTGTACTTTGACGTCATGCGGGAAATGAGCAAGATTTGATGAATATTGACTATAAACAGGTACGCTTGAGTTCCTGCGTGGAAACAATTATCAAGGTCCATATGCGCCTGGATTCCAGCCGGATTGATCCATCTTTAGCAAGCAAATTCAAGCAATTAGAGACATCATTGAAATCAATAGAGCTGCGGGGTGTTTCGGAAAGAGATGTCCGCCGAGTGGAAGACGCGACAAACTGCCTGCTATTGGAACTCAAGTATTTGTTTCCTGAAGGGATCAAAACCTCCATCTACAGTGAAGTCCTTCATTAATTAAAATCCATGGTTGCTTATGAGATTATTCGACCTGGCTCCCCAGGAAAAAAAAGCGTTGAAAAAATTTATGGCCTGGCATTTGGGTTATATCGGATACGTAGGGATATTTTCGTTTTTTCTCTACTATTTTCACTTATTCAAGGCCTACTGGTTTTTCAGGGAGTCATGGATACTGAACCTCCTGGCTCCACTCCATACCTTGGTGTTTATCACCGTAAGTCCTTATCGTCGTCACTGGGTCACCTCCATAACAAACATGTATAAAACCTTGGATGGAGAACCTGTTTTTTGTCTTATGGCCTTACTGATTTTTTTCGTCGGTTTTTATTTATATAATGGTTTGATCTGGGGACTCGGCAGCTTGTTACCTTCGATTTTTTTCACCTGAAATTTGGTGCCTCGATAATATCATGACTAATCCAGTTTCCATTTTTTTAAAAGCGCGGGCTATTTTTGCCTTTCTAACCATGGTCTGTATTTCAATCGCCTCTCCGGGTTGGACCGGGAATCTCGAGGTGGCCGTCTCCCGACCACCAGTCAGTCTGGACCCACATAAAATAGCGGACCCCGCCGCCTGGGCATATTTGCTGCCCTGCTATCATCGCTTGGTGGCTTACAAGGAACAAACCACGGAACCTGTTCCGTCATTGGCCGCCACTTGGCGTATTTCCGACGACGGTCGTCTTTACACTTTTGTCTTGAAAGAAGGACTGACTTTCAGCGACGGTCGCCCCGTGGATGCGGAAGCGGTTCGCTGGTCTTTCGAACGTCTGTTGAACAAAAACCAGGCCATTCTCCCATGTGGCTCAGTCTTGTCAGGCTTTCAAGTCATGGGCCCGAATACCATTAGATTCATCCTTCGGCAACCCTGCGCCGAATTCATACACGCGTTGGCTTCTCCGAACAGCTCCATTGTCAGCCCGGGCTTGGCGGATCGTCCTCCTGACTATTTGGATCGTCACACTCTTGGTTCAGGACAATATATGATCAAGGAATGGCTGCCGGACCAGCCGGTGACCATGGAAACCAGGCCTGATTTAGTCGGCCGACCCAGAATTGACCGGGCGACCTTTTACTTCGAGTCCGACCCTAGAAATCTGATGAAAATGTTCTGCCAAGGACAAATTCAAATGACGTCCGGTTTTCCGTCGGACATATGGGAATTACTGAAGGACGAATACCAATTCACCATGGCCACCGTTCCTACTTTTACTTCCTGTCTGCTGGTCCTCAACGTTCGACGCCCCTGGCTATCTCACCCTGAAGTCCGTCAATCCTTGAGCCTGGCTATCGATTACCAAGGTCTGATCGACCAGGTCAAGAATGGAGCCGCTCAAAGGATGTTCGGCCCCTTGCCCATGGGTATGGCCGGTCGAGATGCGGATCTGCGAAGATTTAATTACCAACCGGATGCCGCCAGGGAAATTCTGGCTAAGGCTGAACGCCCGAAGGGTCCAATCACTTTGATCTGGGCCCAGGGGCCGGCTGACCAGCCTCTGATCGCGAAAATGATCCAAGCCAATTTACAGGCCGTAGGCATATCGCTGCAACTTCGGCCTTTATCCGACAAGCAATTCAAAGAGGCCCTGGCGGGCGGGAATTTCGATTTTGCCTTATCTAACTGGCGTTCGGAGTCGGCGGCTCCCGAATACGTCCTCACCCACTTTTTTGGTTCCCCCGAAACGGCGACGGAAACCAACCCGGCATATTACATCGATCCGGAAGTCGATCGCCTTCTGGCTGAAGCAAACGCCATCGCGGATAAAAAAAAGCGAACGCCGATTACCCAAAAAATTCAAAAAATAGTGGTGGAAGCTTGCCCTTACATCTATCTGTTTCAGCCCCACCTGCAAGTCTGGTTTCACCGTTCGGTACATGGGTTTGAACCGAATCCTATATGGCCGGAAGCAGTCCCTCTGGAAACAATGTATATTAAATAGAATTTTCACCCGTCACTTATGTTTCATCCTTAATCGCCGTTACGACTGTCCATCCGTCGCGTGATGAAGACTTTTTGACCAACAAACCGGCCTTGGTCAAAGCTCCCACCACTTGAGGCGCCTGGAGATCGGCAAAACCGGCCACGATCATCTGGCCGTCCTTGACCAGCAACCGAGTCAGTTTTTGAGCGGTGCGCACTATCACGGAAGGGACCAGATTAGCCATGATCAGGTCAAACTGACCGGTAACTTGGTCCGGGCCGGCCTCCTGAAAAAAAATCCTATCGGTCAGGCTGTTGAGTTCAGAGTTATGTCGGGCCACGGCAATGGCGACCGGGTCGCGATCGATGGCCGTGACCTGTTCGGCGCCCAGGAAAACCGCGGCCAAAGCCAAGATGCCCGACCCGGTTCCCACGTCCAGGACATTGGCCATCGTTCGGGGCGGCCACCCAAGCGGCGGATTAAAAAACTCCTGCATTTCCGTCAAAGCCAGAATGGTGCTGGGGTGTTCCCCAGTCCCAAAAGTCATACCCGCGTCCAGGATTATTAGAATTTCCTCTGGCCCGACCTTCGCGAGGCTTCCTGGACGACAAATGATCAGACGGCCGATCCTGATCTTCTCCGACCCGGAATCCGGACCGTCCAGGTTCCGGCAACGCACTTCCAATTCGGAAATATTGCGCGTCTTTTCCAGTGATTGGAGGATATCTTCCAATTTACGTAGCTTAGAGTCAATATCCGGCCCCATGGGTAAAAAAAAAGTCAGGAAGCGGTCTTGAGTGACCACCTCTAAACCCG
>JADFXS010000183.1 GCA_015233515.1 Deltaproteobacteria bacterium
TTGTTACTGGCCGGCTATCTTCTGCGATACAAGGCCACGGGAACGTACGCCTTTGAGGCCATCATGCCTTCAGCGGCTCATTACTACGATTATTTGATCATGCTCGGCTTCTGTGTCAACGCCGCGGTTATTCCCCTTCATGCCTGGTTGCCGGATGCTTATCCCGAAGCCACGGTCACCGGCGCGGTTTTTATGAGCGCCTTTACCACCAAAACGGCGGTATACGTGCTGTTACGAGGGTTTTCCGGGTTCGAGATCCTGGGGATCATGGGTACGCTCATGACCTTGTACGGCGTGGCTTATGCGACCATCGAAAATAACGCCCGACGTATCCTGGCTTATCATATCGTTTCCCAGGTGGGTTATATGGTCGCCGGCGTGGGCGTCGGAACGGCTATGACCATCAACGGCGCCAGCGCTCACGCCTACGCGCACATCCTTTATAAAGGGCTGCTGTTCATGGGCGCCGGATGTTTGCTTTACTCGGCCGGCACCGCCAAACTATCGGAGCTGGGCGGGCTCTTCGGCCGATTGAAATGGGTCTTCCTGGGATACATGGTCGCGGCGGTGAGCATTTCCGGGTTTCCGCTTTTTTCCGGGTTTGTGAGCAAAACCATGACGATCGCCGGCGCCGCGGAAGCTCATCACACCTGGCTGGCCATCGGCATGGAAGTGGCCGCGGTCGGCACTTTTCTTTCCGTGGGCATCAAGTTGCCGTATTTTGCTTTTTTTGGCAAAGAGGACAGCGGCCGGCCTTTGAAGCCCATACCCTGGAACATGTACGCGGCCATGGGCGTGGCCGGCTTCTTGTGTTTTTTCATCGGTGTATATCCTAATTTTCTATATAACCTCCTGCCGCACCCCGTGGAATATACCCCTTATTCGACCTGGCAGGTATTACAGTCTTTACTGATCCTGGGTTTTACCGGTCTGGGTTTTTATCTGATGCGATTCAAGCTGACTCCGGAAGCGAAAATTAATCTGGATGTGGATTACTTCTACCGGCTCTTCGCCCGGGCCTTCCTGGCCATAGCCAAGTATCCCATCGAGATAATAGACAACTGGTGGACCGAATTCTACGCCCGCGTCGGCTTGAACGGGTTATTGAAAACGGCGGCGGGATCGTCCTGGTTCGATAAGGCGGCCATCGACGGCGTGGTGGATGGGACCGCCGTTAACGTCCGACGGATAGGTCAGGCCGCCACGGGTTTTCAGACCGGAAGATTGCAGGATTATTTATCCGCCGCCACGCTTCTGGCCCTGGTTATTTTCGCGGCGGTCTGGCTCTGGAGTTGAGGCGCTCGGGGATAGCGACTATTGAAGCTTCCCGCCGTAAACCGCGGGGAACCTTCGACATGTAAGGAACGAAAGCATCTTGGTTTTGGCTCGCTAACCCCCGGCAAGCTACGGAGAATGCGCTCGCTTGCATGTTCAGGCGTCATATTAATGGAGTGAACATGATTTACAGTACCTGGCCCATATTAACAATCCTGACATTTTTTCCAATTGTGGCCTGCATTTTATTGGTTTTTTTCAAAAGCGATAAAGCCGTGAGGTGGTTCACCCTGTTTGTCGGCCTGATCGAACTACTGCTGGCTTTGCCGCTGTTCGGCTTCGATTCCTCTTTTTCCGGTTACCAATTCGTGGAAAAAGCGGATTGGATTCCGGCGTGGGGCTTATCTTATTTCCTGGGGATGGATGGGATCAGCCTGTTGATGGTGCTGTTGACCGTGTTGTTGCTGCCTTTGTGCGTATTATGCTCCTGGACGTATATTCACTACCGCCTCAAGGAGTTCCATTTCAGTTTGCTGTTAATGACGTCGGCTTGCGTCGGAGTCTTTGTTTCTCTCGATTTTGTTTTGTTTTATATTTTTTGGGAAGCCATGCTGGTGCCGATGTTCCTGCTCATTGACGTATGGGGCGGGCCGGATCGGCGATACGCCTCCCTGAAGTTCTTCCTGTATACCCTGGCCGGAAGCACTCTTTTATTAGTGGCCATAGTGGCTTATTACAAACAGGGCGGAACGTTCGCCATCCCTGAACTGGCCAACCGATCTTATTCTTTCGGCTTTCAGTATTGGACCTTTCTGGCGATGGCTATCGCTTTTGCCATCAAAGTGCCCATGTTTCCTTTCCATACGTGGTTGCCGGCCGCTCATGTGGAAGCTCCCACGGCCGGAAGCGTGTTGCTGGCTTCGATCCTTTTAAAAATGGGAGCTTACGGTTTCCTGCGCCTGTGTTTGCCTTTGGCGCCGCTGGCCAGCGTTCATTTCGCCCCCATGATGATCGCCGTTTCCGTGGCTTCGATCCTCTATGGTGGTCTCGTGGCCCTGGGCCAAAAAGACATGAAGAAACTGATCGCCTATTCTTCCGTGGCGCACATGGGCTTTGTGACCATGGGCATTTTCATGTTCACATTACGAGGCCTGGAAGGGGCTCTGATGGTCATGCTCAACCACGGCATAACCACCGGCGCCTTGTTTATGCTAGTCGGAGCTATTTACGAACGGAGCCATAGCCGGCAGATCGTCGATAACATGGGTTTGGGTAAATATCTGCCGGGTTATATGTTTTTTTTCGGATTGTTTGCCTTGTCGTCTCTGGGTTTCCCCGGCACCAACAGTTTCGTGGGCGAACTCTTGGTCTTGATCGGCGTATTTGCCAAGAATCCCTGGGTCGGGGCGGCGATAATCCCTGGAGTAATGTTGGGCGCGGCCTATATGCTGAGGCTTGGCCAAAAGCTGGCTTGGGGTGAACCGACCAAGGCCAAGGGGTGGCCGGATCTGAATATGCGCGAATGGCTTTATTTTGCTCCCCTGGCCGTGCTGGTTTTATACATCGGCTTGTCGCCGGGTGCGACCCTCCGCGCGATTGACCCGACCTTGACCAAGGTTTTGGAGGAGTTCAAGAACAGGAGCGGTCCGGAAATTACCTTGACAGAAGATTTTCGACTGTTGGATTCGACCGGAAAACAGCTTTCCGCGATGGACCTCCAAATCCGGCGGACCACCACGGCCGCGGCGTCCCTGAAGGAGAACCCCAGTGAATTTTAACACTTCCCTGCTGCTTCCGGAACTCTTTCAAACAATAATCGTCCTGATCCTGTTTGTCCAGGCTCTGAGTCGTCCGGGAAAAGAGCCGAACCGGCCCGGATGGGCGGCCAGGATTTCGTGGGTTCCGGTAGCGGCGGCTCTCGGGATAATATTAGCCATACTAAGTCTGAAATTAACCGGCTCATTGTTTTGGGACGCCTACCGCGTTGATGGGTTGTCCCAATTTTTTAAACTGGCCGTCACCGTGGGCTTTACCATTGCCGTTTTAAACGCCACGACTTCACCGACCTTGGAACCAAACCAGCGGGCCGATTATTTCCTGTTCTTGGGGCTTAGCGCCTTGGGATTGATGCTTCTGGCCAGCGCCGTGGAATTGATCACCATTTTTTTGGCGCTCGAAATCTCCTCCTACAGCCTGTATGCCTTGATTCCTATCCGGGGCAAGGAACCCAAGGCCGCCGAAGCAGGTATAAAATATATCCTGTTCGGCGCCGCGGCTACGGCCATATCGCTTTACGGTCTGTCATATATCCTCGCCAATCAACATTCCAGTTATCTGCAGGTCCTGACCATGAAAGACTGGTCATGGTCGGCGGCGCCTTTGGGTATCGTGGGATTGACCATGTTCATGGCCGGTTTTTTTTATAAACTGGCCTTGTTTCCTTTCCATTTCTGGTGTCCGGACGTTTATGACGGCACTAGTAACGAAACCGCGGCATACGCGGCCACCTTGCCCAAACTCGGCGCGGTGGTTATTTTGATTCGCTTGTCCGCCTTGCTCAAACCCGGTATGGAAACAATAACGGTATTGGCGGTATTAGGTGCGTTCTCGATGACTTTCGGCAATTTGTCCGCCTTGGTCCAGAAGGATCTCAAGCGGATGCTCGGTTACTCCAGCGTGGCTCACGCCGGGTATGTCATGGTTGGATTGGTGGCGGTTTCTTCGGCCGGTCTGGCCGCGGCCGGATTCTACAGCTTGATCTATCTGCTTATGAACCTGACCTGTTTTTGGGTGATCTGCCGCTTGGCCGTTGATGGCCGCAACCTCGAAATGGATGATTTGAACGGATTATATAAAAGAGAACCTTTTCTGGCCTTTATTTTGGCGGTAAGCGCCTTTGCCTTGGTCGGACTGCCTCCCACCGCCGGCTTCATGGGGAAACTATTCTTATTGTCCGCGGCCTGGGACCGGGGATATAACTGGCTGATAATCGTTGCGGCTCTAAATACAGCAATTTCAATTTATTATTATCTCAATTTGGTCCGCCATGCCTACACGGCGGAGGCGGAAAAGGAATATCCGGCGCCTCGGGCCGGAAGCGCCATATTCGGCGGAGTTTTGGCGGCGATTCTATTGCTCCTCGGAACAATCCCCGGACCGGTGTTCAGGTTTGCCGAAGCGGCCGGAAAACAGTTGCTTCCTTAAATCCGGATTTTGCAGTCGGGTTCGTGGCGGGAAGCCGAAAATCGCGAAATGAGTGTTGCCGCCGGCAGTTCGGCGCCGCGGCGGAAGATGATCGCAAAATCCGGGTTACAATGTTTATCGGCTGTTATCACTCGGCTTGCAGACTTCCCGAATAGCCTGGACGAAGCACTCGATCTCTTTCTCCAGGATCGGGATGGTTCTATTGGCTTCAGTCAAGTTTCCTCCACTGCCCAGCAATTCCATTTTCAAGGCGACTTGAGCAGCGCGAGCGCCGCAGAACGAGCTAGTCATGACTTTAAGGGAGTGGGCTTGAAATTCGAGTTTGGACGCATCATTGGCCGCGATGGCCTTTTTGATTTGCTCGACCCGGTCCGGAATATCTCGTAAGGCCATTTCCGCCATAATATTCAAAAGTTGCAGGTCACCCTCAACCTGGTTCATCAGGGAAGACCGGTTGATGACTTGATCGGTCGTGTTTTCAGATCCATTACTGGCGGAGCCGGCGCCGAGTTTAACCCCGGATCCTTCGATCGTGGCCAGAAATTCATCTATATTGAACGGCTTGGTGATAAAAGTGTCCATTCCGGCTTGCAGGCAGCGTTCCTGATCCGTAATCTTGGCATGAGCCGTCATGGCGATAATAGGAGTGCGCCGAGTCGCCCCTTGCTCTTTTTGACGAATTAACTTAGTGGCTTGCAAACCATCCATTTCCGGCATCTGGACGTCCATCAGGATCAGGTTAAAGTCGTTTTGTTCAAAAGCGGCCAAAGCCTCAAAGCCGTTATTGGCCGTGATGACATGGTGGCCGCGCTTCTGCAATATGGTCATGACCATCTTCTGATTCATGGGATTATCTTCAACCAGCAGGATTTTTAGCACACTTGAAGCTCCGCTCATTTCAAGCGGATTGGGGTGGGGTTCATCCGGTTGGTCTTTTGGTTTGATGAAATGAAAGATCGCTTTCAATAACTCTTCATGACTTACCGGTTTGGTTACCCAAATGGCTTTAAGGTCCTCGGCGGTGAGGATTTTTTCATAATTGGCGGTGGTGGACATTAATATCAACGGCAATCCGGACCAGGGGGCTTGACCATGTATTTTTCGGCCTAATTCCCATCCGCTCATTACCGGCATATCCATGTCCAGAATGGCCAAATCCAAGGAATCGCGGGCCGAATTGATCTCGTGAAGTTTTTCCAGCGCGGCTGGACCGCTATCAGTCAATATCGGCTGCAATCCCCATGATAATAAAATTCGTTCGATAACGATTCTATGGGTTGAGTTGTCATCAACGACCAACACTTTGAGCCCCTTAGGTATCCGGTAGGGCGGCAAAATACCGACTATCCTGGACTGGCCGGGCCGGCAAGGGATGATAAATTGAAAAGTGCTGCCCGCGCCCATGGTGCTCTCGGCCCAGAGGCGGCCGCCCATCATTTCCACCAATTGTTTGGCGATGGTGGTCCCCAGGCCTGTTCCGCCGTATCT
>JADFXS010000184.1 GCA_015233515.1 Deltaproteobacteria bacterium
TGAGATTTCTCCCTTCGGTCGGCATGACCGACTGGGGTGTTCGCGAATGAGCTGAGGTTTTGACCGCATCATTCCGAAAAAAACTTTCGAGCATCACTATAAATCCGCCGTCAAATCGCGGATCGGACGCATAAATCCTTGGTGAAACGCGAAGTTGGAGCGATTTTTACTCTTTTTCCATGACGGCGCGGGCAGGAAATCAAAAACACGGGTAAGCGAATATCGGATCAGCCTACGAGCATCGCTTCAATAATATCAAATATAAAATATTTCCGTTAAGTGATCCAAGTGTTGATTTTAAGTCCGGTATCCTCCTTATTTTTTAGACGCCGAGACTCCGCAACCACCCTCGGAATTGACGCTGATTTGGATTTTGGCGCCGGTTGATTCGCCGCCGTCGTCGGACTGGTATTCATAAGCGCCGATGTCAACGCGGTTATTCCGGACCCGGGGATAACCATAGCCGCGTTGGTCATAGTTCGAAGGCGGGGTAAAGTTGGGTGATCCGGCATCGATAGCCGGGCTTGTATAGACCAAGGCATGGGTCAAGGTCGGACCGCCATTGCCGGCCAGAGGCGCGATAATGCCGGCCACGGATGAGGCCGGATTGAGCCGGTCCAAGGGAGTGAAGCCCCATCCGCCATAAGAGTTATAGACCAGGTTGTAGCCCGAGGAAGCCATCGCGCCGGAAACATCCGGTTCGCGGCCGGTGTTGCCGACGATCAGAGTATCATCGAGATAGACGGTTCCGCCGGCGTTATAAATTCCGCCACCGCCTCCGTTGGTGATATTTACCGAGTTCTGAGCTACAGTGACAAAGCTGAGCCCGATAACGCCGGTATAATTCAACAGCCCGCCGCCATTACCGGATACGGCGCCGTTGCCGGAAATCGTGCTATTAGTCAGGTTCGCGACCCCGGAGTTGTAAAAGCCGCCGCCCGAGGTCGTCGCCGTATTACCGTAAAGCGTGCAATTATTGATAACCAATCGGCCTTGATTGTATATCCCGCCGCCATACATGGCGCTGTTGCCGGCCAGGGTGCAGTTGTAGAGATCAGCCCCTCCGTTTTGAATAAAAATTCCACCGCCGTAGTCAAGCCCTTCTGATCCACCGGTCACGGTTACTCCACTCATGCTTAAAGTCGCTCCTCCGAGGACATGGAAAGCCCTTTCCCGCGGGGAGAGACTACCGGCGTTTATAGTAGCGTATATGCCGATGATGGTAACGCTGCCGGTGATATCCAAATCACCGTAATAAGACGATTCATCCAGTCCGCTTCGAGTCAAATAGTATGAACCGGATGGTAAATTGATGATGGATCCCGGATTGTTATTCCCGTCGATGACGGCTTCCCTCAGGGAGCAGTCGCCGACCAGACAATGACCCGGAGACGGGTCGTCCGTCCGGGTGACGTTGAAGGTCAAGGCAGAGGAAAACGCAGGCCGGCCGATAGTCAGGATCAGTATCAGACCCAGACCAAATAGGGCCTTTGACCTGGCGCTCCGCCGAAGGCGCCATCGACGACTTGTGACTGACATGGTTTCAATCCGTTTATAAGGCGATAATTTCCGGAATGATCATGGGTCGGCGATGAAGGACCCGGTAGAAAAACCGCTTGAGTTGAGTATACACTTCATTTTTAAGTTCAGCCACATCCACGGACTGGTTGCCGGTCTGGGACAACTCCGCGGCGCGTTGGTCAAAAATTTCCAGAACCAGGCATTTGGCGTCCTCGAGCAAGGACGAGGGGTCTTCAGCAAAAATAAAGCCTTTGGAGATAATGTCCGGTCCGCTGAGAATGTCGCCGGTTTGGTCGTCGACGGTTACGATTACAACGACCATGCCATCTTCCGCCAGGTGACGCCGGTCGCGAAGGACCACTTCACCAACGTCGCCCACGCCTTTGCCATCCACCAGGACCTTGCCGGTGATCACCCGTTCGACATTACAAAACCCGTCGGCTTCAAAGCGAATGCGGTCGCCGTCTTCCGCCAAGATGATGTTGGCTTCCGGTATACCTACAGTTCTGGCCAAGTCGATGTGCTTGATCAAGTGCCGGTATTCGCCGTGAACCGGCATGAAAAATTTAGGACGGGTGAGGTTGATCATCAGTTTGAGTTCTTCCTGATAAGCATGGCCGGATACATGAACTTCGGATACGGTTTCGTAAATGACCTCGGCGCCTCTGCGATATAAATGATTGATAATATTTGTTATTGCTCGCTCATGTCCGGGAATGAAGCGAGAGGAGAGAATAACGGTATCCCCTTTTTTTATTTTGATCTGCTTATGGTCGCCAAAAGCCATACGGGTCAGAGCGCTCATGGGTTCGCCCTGGGACCCGGTGGTTACCAAAACGGCTTGATCGTCAGGCAGGCTTTGAATACCGGCAACGGTAGATTCCATCTCTTCCGGTAATTCCAGATATCCCAACTGCCGGGCAATATTGACGTTACTCACCATGCTCCGGCCGTCGAACGCCACTCTCCGGCCGAATTCTCCCGCTACATCGAGGACTTGCTGAATTCGCACCAGGCTGGAGGCAAAACAGGCCACAATCACCCGACCGCGGGAGGTTCGAAAAATTTCCCGGAAAGACTGGCCGATTATCTTTTCGCTCAGGGTATAACCCGGTCGTTCGGCATTGGTGGAATCGGAAAAAAGAGCGAGAACCCCTCTTTCCCCATACTCGGCAAACTTTTGCAGATCCATGCGTTCCGTAGCCATGGGGCTTTGTTCCAGTTTGAAGTCGCCGGTATGGACGATCAGACCGGCCGGAGTTTCTATGCCCAGACCCACGCTATCGACTATGCTGTGGCTGACGCGAAGAAATTCGAAGGTAAAAGGACCGATAGTGAGCTTGTCTCTTGGCGCGACCACTTTCAGAGTCGGTTCGGAGGCCAGTCGATGCTCTCGAAGGCGTTCCTTGACCAATTCCAGAGTCAACCGGGTGCCGTACACAGGGATGGTGAAGTGCCGGAGCAGGAAAGGCAAGGCGCCGATATGGTCTTCATGGCCGTGGGTCAAGATAATCGCTTTGACTCGATCATTCTGGGAGATCAGGTAGGAAAAATCCGGTATGACGATATCCACTCCGAACATGCCTTCTTCCGGAAACATCAGACCGCTGTCAATGATGACGAGGTGATTATCGCACTCCAGCGCCATCATGTTCAAACCGATTTCACCTAATCCGCCTAAAGGGATGATATCAACGGGCAAATTCGTCATTTTTTTACAGCCTCAATTTTTCCGGCCACTATCGGAATTCGGAATACAATTTTTGATTATCACTTGACGGACTTCCTCCATCAGACGGTCCTGGCCGTGACGGTCCAATCCCTGGGTGGGTATTGGTCGACCCAGCACGATCCGGATAGGATGAGGAGTGATACGTAGCGATTTAGCGGGCATAACCTCATGAGCGCCATTGATGCTCACCGGAATGATGGGCCGGCCGGCCAACACGGCCAAGGTAAAACCGCCTCGTTTAAACTCCCCTACTCGACCATCGAGAGATCGCGTTCCTTCCGGGAAAATAATCACACTGACTCCAGACCTGATCCTGGCGGCGGCCTGTCTCAAACTGCGGACGCTTTCCCGCGGACTGCTCCGATTGACGGGTATGTAACCGCATTTGGTCATCGCCAATCCAAAAATGGGAATATGGAAGAGTTCTTCCTTGGCCAGCCAGCGGAACTGAACCGGTAAACCGGCCAGAAGCACCAAGATGTCGAAAACACTGGAATGGTTGGCGGCGAAAACATAGGTTCCCTTGGGATCAAGATTATCATGGCCTTCAATCGTCACTTTTACCCGGCTGACCATGAGCAAAGTTTTGGCCCAGACCCTGGCAATGAGGTGGGACCTGTTGCCGCTGGGATCCAGATGGGACCAGATAACCGCGGCCGCACTGCATATCGGTGTAATTAAAGCCGTCACAAGAAAACTAATCAGCGAGTTGATGGTCACGAGGAAACGCTCCTGTATGTATCACAAAATCTACAATAATATTATTAGGAACAAAAGAAACTGTCAATTCGAGTCAACAGACCATAGTTCACCACTTTCGGGCGTCGAGGCACGTAACTCCTGGCTGCAACGCTCGTTTCCCGATTTTGGCTCCTCGACGTATGGTGAATACGACTGCGGGCCAAAATCGGTCCAACTTCGCGTTTCGCCTAGGATTTACGCGCCATATCCGCGATTTGATGGTGGATTTAGGACAGTGAAGTCGAAAGGAATTGTAATGCGGTCAAGTCGAAAAAGAGACGATCTCCACTTTAAATATATTATAATAAATCACTGTTGCGGTTACCGAAGGTATTCCGAATCGGTTACGGTTACCGTGGGGTCAGGCTGAAGTTCGCTTCCCTAGTGGGGAAAAAACACAACTACTATATATCCCGCGTAGAAAATCGGCGACCAATCGGATGCTTTCCAGGCGAAGTTATGGAACTGGTAAACGGTTGCACCGGCGCAACCAAAACCGAAGCTGATGGAGGGCGCTATGGAACTGGGTAAAAAAACCGAAGAGTTGACCCGTATACGCAATGAAAGGATTCCCAAGGGGGTCTTCAACATCACTCCATTTTTTGCCGCCTCGGCCAGAGGCGCTCTGATTATCGACGTCGAAGGTCGAGAGTTCATTGATTTCGCCGGGGGTATCGGTGCTCAGAACGTGGGTCACTGTCACCCTAAAGTCGTGGCGGCCATTAAAGACCAGGCGGAAAAGTATATCCACCCCTGTTTTCATGTAATGATGTACGCGCCCTATGTGGAACTGGCCGAAAAGCTCTGTGCCCTGGCCCCGGGAGATTCTCCCAAAATGACCATGTTTGCCAACAGCGGGGCTGAAGCGGTGGAAAATGCCGTCAAAGCGGCAAGATATTTCACCAAGCGGGCGGGAATCATCGCTTTTGACTGTGCCTTCCATGGCCGGACTCTCATGAGCATGACCCTGACCAGTAAGAACAAACCATTTAAACTCGGCTTCGGACCTTACGCTCCGGAGGTCTATCGGATGGCGTACGCCTATTGCTACCGCTGCCCCTTTGGATTGAATTATCCAGGCTGTCAAGTTTTCTGCGCCAGCCATCTTGAAGATTTCTTTATAAATAATGTCGCCGCGGAAAATATCGCCGCCCTTTTGATCGAGCCGCTGGCCGGTGAAGGCGGCTTCATTACACCTCCTCCGGAATATTTCCCTAAACTTATGGAAATATGCCGAAAAAACGGCATTGTGTTTATCGCCGACGAAATCCAGACCGGCATGGCCCGGACCGGACGTTATTTCGCCATCGAACATTGGGATGTTGTCCCGGACGTCATTACCGTAGCCAAAAGCCTGGCGGCGGGTATGCCTTTATCCGGGGTGATCGGCCGGGCCGAGATTATGGATGCGCCTCATTCGGGCGGGCTCGGCGGAACCTATAGCGGCAATCCGGTGGCTTGCCGAGCCGCTTTAGCCGTCCTGGATATTATCGAGGAAGAGAGTCTGCTGCAAAAGGCGGAAGAGTTAGGTCATAAAATTAAAACAAGGTTCGATTCCTGGCAAAAACAGTATAGCCTTATCGGTGAAGTTCGAGGCAAAGGCCCGATGTTGGCCATGGAATTGGTCAAGGACAGGAATACGAAAACACCGGCGGCCGATGAAGCCAAGGCCTTGGTCAAATACTGCTATGAACGGGGACTGATTGTCCTGTCGTGTGGCAACTATGGGAACGTTATCCGGACCCTTATGCCCATCATCATCACCGATGCCCAGTTGGAAAAAGGTCTGGCTATTTTGGAAGAGGGTTTGGCGGCTTTACCCGGCTGATAATCCCCTAATTCACCACTTGCGGGCATCGAGGCGCGTAACTCCTGGCTGCAACG
>JADFXS010000185.1:0-641 GCA_015233515.1 Deltaproteobacteria bacterium
AGCTAGCCAGGGCTGACCGTTGCACCCGACATATTGTCACGCGGTTTGTTATTTTATCCGCCTAAATACGCTTTTTTTATGTCGAGATTGTCAAGCAGATCCTTGGATTCACCCTGCATGACCACTTCGCCGGTATCCATGACGTAACAGCGATGAGAAAATCTGAGAGCTACTCTGGCGTTTTGTTCCACCAAAAGAATGGTCAAACCTTGTTCGTTGAGTTGTTTCAAAGTCCGAAAAAGTTCCTGCATCAGCAATGGAGATAAGCCCATGGACGGTTCGTCCAGAAGCAAAAAATCACAACGGGACATGAGGGCTCGGCCCACCGCCAGCATTTGTTGTTCTCCGCCGCTCAAGGACTCGCTACGTTGTTTCCGTCGTTCGGCCAGACGGGGAAACAGGCTGAAAACCCGCTCCAAATCCGCCGGGACAGTGGGATCGTCTCCGCGAGCGAAAGTAGCCAGAGTCAAATTCTCCATAACGCTAAGGTTGCCGAAAATGTGTCGACCTTCGGGCACTAAGGCGATATGTAGCTTGCGGACCACATCATGCGGTTCGGTCTTCAAGATACTTTGTGTATGAAAGATAATGTCTCCGCTGGAAACTTTAGGGGCTTCCGGCGGCGGCAGCCGCATGATGCT
>JADFXS010000185.1:651-5878 GCA_015233515.1 Deltaproteobacteria bacterium
CCGGCGCCGTTAGCACCGATCAGAGCTACAGCCTCGCCCTCTTCGGCCCGAAATGATACTCCATGCAGCGCTTCTATGGTGCCATATTTAACGAATAGATTTTCCACGGACAGCAGCATCAGATTAAATCATCTCCCAGGTAAGCTTTAATGACCGCCGGATTATTTCGGATGTCTTCCGGAGTGCCGACCGCAATGGTCTGACCAAAATCAACAACCTGAATCCACTCACATAAACTCATGACTACCTGCATCTGGTGTTCGATCATCCATACCGTCAGTTTAAATTCGTGATGGATGCGTCGGATCAGATCAATCAGGCCGGTGAGATCAGCCGTGTTTAGACCGGCCGCCGGTTCGTCCAGCATTAATAATGCCGGATTTATGGATAAGGCTCGCGCGATTTCCACTCGTCTTCGTAATCCGTAAGGCAGGTTTTTGGGCCTTTCCTCGGCATAGGTCCTCAGGTCCAAGGCTTCCAGTATGGAAATGGCCTCTTTAGTAATTCCATTCTCGCGTCGGACATAGTTGCCGGAACGCATCACCGAGCCCCAGAGTCCGTAGCCTAAATTGGAATGATGCGAGACCATGATGTTTTCCAATACAGTCATATCATTCCATAAACGGATATTCTGAAAAGTTCGGGCGATCCCGAGGGAGGTGATTTGATGAGGTTTCATTCCCGCTGTTTTACGGCCGTTGAAAACAATCGTTCCGGATGTCGGTTGATAAAAACCACTGACCAAATTGAAAATCGTGGTCTTGCCGGCCCCATTGGGACCGATCAATCCACACATCTGTCCCGGCTCCAGATGAACACTAAAATCGTAGACGGCCCGTAATCCACCGAAAAGCTGAGATATGTTTTCTATTTCCAAAAGAGCCATGTTTGCCGCTCTACTTGAATTGATAATATTTTTTTAATCTGGGGAAGATATCGGACAGCTCCCGATCACCCATAATACCCTCCGGACGAAATTGCATGACCACAATCAGAAGCAAGGGGATCAAGACCCACTTCCAAATCTGTGATACTTCGTAGGTGGCCGGAAGTATGTTCACCCAATGTAAAGCGCTGTTGATCCAGGGGATGACAAATCGCAAGGCCTCCAACAACGCGGTATATAACACCGCGGATATGACCGCCCCGGAAATGGAGCCCATACCGCCTAAATAAACCATGACCAGACATTCCGTGGATTTAAGTAAAGTGAAGGAGCCGGGGTTGACATAGCCCAGAACATGGGCGAAAAGTCCCCCAGCCAAACCGGCCAGCGCCGATGAAAGCATGAAAGCGACCATTTTCATATGATTGGTATTCACGCTCATGATCTCGGCGGCGATTTCATCCTGGCAGATGGCGATTATTCCCTTACCATAAGTGGAGGTAATAAAACGACGAATAAACCAAATTGTAAAAACTGTTCCCAAAAGAACCCAAATCATCATCCAGGGAATGGCGACAACTTCGTTCATGGCGGACAGGACTTGGCTCATTCCCATGAATCCGCGGGCGCCGCCGATGGTATTGATATTTTCGATGGTGCTTTTGACAATGTAGCTGGCGGCGATGGTAATGATCGCCAAATAGTCGCCGCGAGTTTTAAAGGAAGGAATGGCCACCAAAAGGCCGACCACGCCGGCGGCGGCGGCTCCGCCCAGCAGACAAACCGGAAACAGCCAGACCGCGGTATGGGGCGGCAAGAGTGGTCCGCCGAACAATTTGTCCTGAGTGAACAAAGCCGTGGACATCAGGGAGGATACATACGCGCCCACCGCCATGAACCCGGCGTGGCCGCAGGAAAACTCACCCATATTTCCATTCACTATGTTCAAGCTGGTAGACAAGATGATGTTCACGCCCATGAACATGATCACGGTTTGCCAGTAGAGGTTCAAAAATTCACGGTGAGACAGCCAGGTAATCAGTCCGACTATCAGTATGAGCAAAATAGGGACGTTATATTTCTTCATAGAATATCCCAGGAGTGATTTTCATTGCGGCGGTCTCCGGTTTCAAATTTTCTGGTACCTGGCCACGCCGAACAAACCGGTAGGTTTCATCGCCAGGATCAGAAGCAGGATGGTGAAAGCGATCAGATCGCGAAAAGTAGAAGGAAAAACCGCGACCACCATAATTTCCACGAACCCGAGCAGAAATCCTCCGGCAAAAGCTCCGCGAATTTCCCCGATGCCGCCGACCACGGCCGCGATAAAGGCCTTCCAGCCCACCAGAGCGCCCATGTAAGGATCCAGGACCGGAAAACTCATGGCATATAACAGACCGGCCAAGCCGGCAAAACTCGATCCCAGAACAAAAGTGAAAACAACCACCGTATCAGAGGGTATCCCCATTAAAGGCAGAGCAAAACGATCATAGGAGATGGCGCGCATGGCCATGCCGATTTTCGTTCGGGAAACGATAAACTCCAAAAATAAAAACACCAGGACGGCTGTGACAATGACCACAATTTTCAGGTTGGTGAAGCTAACTCCACCGACATTGTAAATGACGGTCTCCATCAAAGACGGAAAATATCGGCGACTGGCGCCGAGCATGGCCAGATTTCCATTTTCAAGAATAACACCGCACATCAGGGCGGTGATGACCACATAGAGGCGATGAGCTCCTTTGAGACGCAGCGGCCGATAAGCAATTCGCTCCAGAGTCACGCCGACCACGGAAGTCAGGATCATGGTCAAAGGGATTACCAAGGCCAGGACGCCCCAGGCAGGCAGGATTTTGGCGCCGATGAGAAGCGTGGCGACAAAAAAAGCAATATAAGCGCCCACCATGAAAACATCGCCATGGGCGAAATTGATCAGCAGAAGAACGCCGTAGACCAGGCAATAACCCAAGGCAATAAGTGAATAATAACTACCTAGCTGCAACGCGTTGAGGATGTTTTGAATAATGAATTCAATCAAGGGCGTTCCCCTTAAGTGAAAAAGAATCCTGCCCGTCGGTTTTGAGCAGGTAAGTCAGCCGCCAAAGCGCAAGCATTTCCGTTTTCGGTTTTATTTCGCATTCAAAAATGCCTAAAAACCAAGACCGGGAAATAAAATTTTTTCGCGAATATTGGTGCGTAAAGAATTAATATTAAATTCGATCCGACTTTCCGGAAGACGCATCGACCACGAGCAACAGCGGTCACGACACGGGCCGAAGCTGATCGACTTCGGCCCGTTAGGACGTCGATTGATCACGGACAAACGGATTTGTAAAATTCGTATTTGCCGTCTTTATTGATCTGGACCACCACGGCGCATTTAATCGGATCGCCGCTGCCTTTGAAAGTCACATTACCGGTGATGCCGGGAAAGTCCTTCATCTTGCCGATTTGTTCCTGAATGGCCGTGCGATCGGCCTTGACGTCACCAGTCAGCTTGCCGGCATTTTTAATAGCCGCCAGGACTAGACCAACGGCATCCCAAGTCAGTGCCGCCACGTCGTCCGGAACTTTTTTATAAGCCGCTTCATAGCGATCTATAAACTCTTTGGTCGCGCCCTTGGCGCCGGCCGCGGCGTATGAGTGCTAAAGTACGCGCCCTTGCAGTCGTCTCCGCACAGACCCATGAATCACTTCCCAGAGTCGGTTTCTTCCAGCCCATGGCTTTGGCCTGCTTGATAATCAGCGGAACTTCGCTGTAGAACTGCGGAACGAACATAACATCCGGATTGGCCTTCATGATTTTCGTCAACTGTCCGTTGAAGTCCACGTCCTTCGTAGTGAACGTCTCATAAGACACTACTGATCCGGCGCCGTTGAGCTCCTCGAAGGTCTTCTTGAAGAACTCGGCAATGCCTTTGGAATAGTCATTGGCGATGTCAAATAGGACGGCGGCTTTTTTGGCCTTGAGTTCCTCGGTGGCCAACTTGGCCGCCACGGCGCCCTGGAAGTCGTCCAGGAAGCAGGCTCTGAAGACGTAATTTCGATTTTTAGTGGTGTTAGGGTTGGTAGACCACGGCGAAACCAAAGGAGTTTTCAAGTTGTTGGCCACTTCCCCGGAAGGAACGGCCTGTTTGCTCTGGTTAGGGCCGACGATGGCCAGAACGTTGTTCTGAGTGATGAGTTTGTTGGTAACCGCGACCGAGGATTCGGCTTTGGCCTCGTTGTCTTCATAGAGGAATTCCAACATGTACTTTTTGCCGCCGACATCAAAGCCGCCGGCGTCATTGATCTGCTTCTTGAGCATTTCACCGGCATTCTTGGAGGATTCTCCCACATCCGGCACGTCGCCGGTCAATTCAATGTTGAAGCCGATCTTGATGGTATCAGCTCCGTATGCTACCACCGGAAGAATCAAAAACGCCGCTAAAAGCCCAATCACCAATTTCCTCATGATTCTGCCTCCTCCCCATTAAGGTTTGTCATTGCGGATGCTCGTTCCTAGACACTATAACCGGATGTTTTTGAACGCCAAATGATAATGATGAGCCATAGAATCATAACCAGCTGGCAAATTCAATAGATTTTTTTCTAAAAAGAAACTCCTTGACCGCCAAAGATAAAATTTTAACCCGCCCCTAGGATTTTCAGTTTGGAACAAATCCGGCCGGCCCACTATAAACGGCTTTTCCAACTATCTTGTTATATTAAAATTATCCGTATATTCTCCTGGGAGTCCATGGCCGAATCAACGGGCGGCCGAATCAACGGGCAAGATATGTGATCCCTTCACTTCTTCAATACAAACCGTACGATGGGGAAAAGGCATTTCAATTCCTGACTGATCAAAAATTTTTTTGATCCGTCGGTTGAATTCCCGGCCGATTTCCCATTGCTTCATGGGTTTGGTAGTGACCCGTGCCCGAATCACTATCGACGACTCGGCAAAACGATCCAAGCCGAAAATCTCCAGAGGTTGAAGAATATCCGGACCATACCGGGTATCGGCCTGCATTTCCCGACCTAATTCTTCCAGAACCGTCATGACCCGATCCACATCCTCCTTGTAAGAAACATGAACATCAAACATGTATCGCGAAAAAACCTTGGTCATATTGGTGACGGAGTCGATCGAGCTGTTGGGAATGATATGAACGTTTCCTTCTCCGTCGCGAAGGCGGGTCGCCCTTAACCCGATGGCTTCCACCAGCCCGCTTTTCGCGCCCACCTGGACCCAGTCTCCCACGGAAATCATGTCCTGAAGTATGATAAATACTCCGTTGATAATATCCTTGACCAAAGATTGAGCTCCCAAACCCACGCCTATACCTATAATAC
>JADFXS010000186.1:0-3336 GCA_015233515.1 Deltaproteobacteria bacterium
CCTAGATTAGGATCGTTGGCCTCAGTTCGATAGGCGTCGGCTCCGTCTTTCATCAAACGGTCAACCGCCAGCCGCAGGGCATTTTGATGTTTCAGGCGCTTGAGAATATCCGCGCCCGAGGCCGAGGCAAGTTTCTTTATCTCATTGCTGTGATACAGAACAGTATTATATAGATGATCGAGGTTGGATTCAAACTGCCTGAATCCCTGCCGGTAATCCCGAGGCAGAACCGGCAAGTGAGTCAGGCAGTATTTGTCGATTTTGGACTGTAATTTTTGCAAGCCATGATCATTGAAGATTTCCCGCAAGAGTTCCAGGCCGCCGATGGCACTTGACGGAAACTTTGCCGGCGCTTCAGCTGTATTCTGTTGACAATCCGGGGCTTTTGCGCCTCGTCTCTTCCGTCTGGTCCGGTGTCCGGTGGAAGAATCAGGACAAGAGGCTTCAAGCCGCTGAAGAAATGTTCGCCAATCCAAGTATTCGGGCGCCTTTTCGTCTTTTTCGCCGTATGTTACCTTGACTTGGCGATATAAGAGGATTTGGTTTAATCTCGCCTTTAAACTCGTCTCGGATATCCTCCAGAAGCTGGTTAAGCAAGAGCGGATGAATGATCGGACAGCCTAGTTCAATATGCCCCATCAGTTCCCTGGTGGCATATTCATAGTCGCTATCCTGAAAAATAAGCGGATCGTAAAGCGTGCCCTCCGATTCCCCTGTTTTTTTATTACTTGGTCCTCTAGTCTGGACCTTGACTTCGCCATGGGACCATTTTTTAACTGTTTCCGCGTCGGCCGGCTTTATACCGACTTTGACCGCCATCATCGGCTCCGACGGCTGGTCAGGCCGGAACGGTGTCCAAAGACAAGGCAGCGGGATGGCGCGATCCTTGTGGTCATAAAAAGTCAAATCCATTCCCAACCCGCGGATAAGCATGACCGCGGTCCTTAATGTTTCCGGCAAAATATGCCGGTCAGCCGCCGGTAATTGCTGTAATCCCCGCCGCAAGGTCGAGTCGGTCAGGTCTTTATCGAATATTTGCCGCAGATTGACATCATCCGCTTTCAAGGTCAGAAATTCTTTCAGAAGGTTTTGGGCCAGGTGGGCTTCCAAGGCCCAGACTTCCATCTCACCCAGACGCTGGCCTCCTTGTAATTTGTGCCCCCTGGTGGGCTGCCTGGTCATTTGAGTATATGGACCGGTTTCACGAGCCTGAATTTTATCTTCCACCAGATGGTTGAGTTTCATGAAATATTGGCAGCCGACCACGGCCCGCGTTTGAAATTTTGTCCCCTTCCGGTCGGTCATCCAGAGAGGCACCCGGCCGCTTTCGTCCACTTCCAGGAGTTCGTTTTCCCGCAGTTTGCTGAAGGCTTGACGCAATTCGTCTTCCGGGATGAATTTGAAGGGGTGAATCAGACCGTATTTTTCTCGATAGGTTGGATCGTATTTGAGGACCAGCCCCCAGTGGGTTTCCAATATCTGGCCCAGGTTCATGCGGCCCACCACGCCGTGGGGATTAAGCAGGACATCGACCGGCGCGCCGTCGGGCAGACAGGGCATCTCATGTTCCGGGACGATTTTAGTCACCACACCCTTATTGCCATGACGGCCCATGAGCTTGTCCCCCACTTGGACCGGGCGTTCCTGAAGGATGTGGGCGGTAACACTATATTTGGCCACTCCGGCTTGGCGAGTGTCCGGATGCAAATCTTGACGTGTTTTTTTATTGATGACTCCACGGACCGTGGATACAACCACTTTCACGTGCTTGGGGTCGTCGGTGCGATATTTTTTAAACAACAGATCGCCGGGTACTACTTCTTGTCCTTCTATGCAAAATATGCCATTTCCATCGATGAAATTTTTTTTGAAGGAATGTGGAACTGTAACTTCCTTTTTCTTCGATTCTAGTTTTTTCCCTTTTTTTGTCTTATCAGGTTCCTGAGCCGGATTAACCGCCGTGCTCGAAGAAGGGATTTTATCCTTCTCGAAATCCTCGATTTCGATCACCCAACTATTTGGGTTGTCGGATGCTTCTTCATCCTCATCTGGTGCTTTATTAAATACGCCCTGATAATGCATGTCTTCATTGCCGTATACTTCTTGGGTCACTTTTACCATGTGCCTGGAGGTCAGGATGTTTTCTCGGACCAAACGGTCGCTGATGACTATGCCGTCTTCAAAATTGTACCCGTAGTATGGCAGGTAGGCCGCCAGCAGGTTCGTGCCCAGGGCCAGTTCTCCATTGAGGATGGCCGAACCGTCTAAAAGGACTTGACCGGCCTCGACTTGCTGCCCGTTTTCGACCGCCGGCTGCTGGAAGGTGACGGTCTTCATATTGGTTCCCTGAAGAAAATCAACAGCAAAGTCCTTCTCATCAACAGAGCCTTTCAATGTCATTTGGCCATTAGTGATCTCCACGCGCCCGGCCCAAGGGGCATATAAAGCCCGGCCGCTGGCACGAGCCGCCAAACCCTCCAAGCCCGTGCGGATCATCGGTCTTTCCGGTTTTATCAGCGGCACGGCCTGTTTCATGTTTTTCGCGCCCATCATGGCCCGGTTGTTGTCGTCGTGCTGGATGAAGGGGATGAGGTTGGCGGCCAAGCCCAAAAACTGACCATGATAGGCATCGAAATAATCCACATTTTCAGGGGGCAGATATTCGAGGTCTCCCAGGTGGTTCCTGGTTTGAATCACGCTGTCGACGTCTTCGGCCTGCTTCGGAGCCAGTTTCCGCCCCTCTTCATTTTCCGGAGACAGCCACCAGAATTCTCCGCCGCGGGGCTGGTCGCGGTATATGGTCTCGATTTGGTGGGTTTCAGAATTGACCCGAGCTCCCAGAGCCAGATGCAGGGTATAGCCGATACTGGTGGATTCCGGGGTTTCAATCTGGCACAGCCGGCCATAGTGCGAAGGATGAATAGCCCGTCTGCCCAAGTTCCCGTGAAGGCGTTGAATCCCTCCCGGACCTTTGAGGGTGACTTCTCTTTTCAGAGAGACCTCGGTTAAGGGATTATTGGGGTTGTTCAAGGGGCAGAGTGCAGAGATCAGCAAATCATCCAGCCCGTGCTGGACCGTGCCTTTCAGTTTCAGAAAAAAATCATCCGGGCTGAAGGATGCCGGGGATCGATGGAAAATTTTTTTCACTTGGTTGATCGCCCCGGCCAAGGCTTTTCCAATTTGGTCGTGAAAAAGCAAGGCGTCGCGATGACGTAAATCCATTGGATTATCATAGTGTTGATTCGCTAAGTCGCCCAGCTGCCCGGTCAGGAAAGCGACCATGCCCGCCAGATCGTCCGGGGTGATGCACATCGCGGTGTTTTCTGATTCGTCCAG
>JADFXS010000186.1:3358-4272 GCA_015233515.1 Deltaproteobacteria bacterium
ATCCAAGTCTCCCTTAACCGGTTGTTTATCTGTCTTCG
Source organism: Deltaproteobacteria bacterium (assembly GCA_015233515.1). The sequence goes on from JADFXS010000186.1 coordinate 3,397, forward strand.
GACATCAGAGCCCAGGCGGAAGCCTTGGCCTTGGAAAAAGCATCTGTATGCCGGTTCAAAATCAAACCGTTCAGAGGTGGTAAACGCGGGGCCGGAGGGCAGAGACTCCCCGGTCAGTTCACGGTATCTGTCTTGAACCTCGGCCTCCAATTCTCCGCCGGCCGCTTTTAAAAAGGCGGTCAATCCCACTTTTTTAAAACCCAGCTGGAGCCAAGCCTGGACTGCGTCCTTTTGTTTACGGAAATGTAGTTTAAAAAAAATCCCCTGCTCTGGACGGATCATAAGGCGCAACAGTTTATCATCTTCCTCGTTTTTCAATATTTCAAAATAGAACCCGGCTCCGGGCAGGAGCTGGATAATGGGGAAACGCTCCTGTTCCTTGACAATCAACGCGTCCCGGTCGGTAAACAAGGGAAAAAAGGCAAAAGTCTTTTTTTTATAGATGATTGGTTCTAACTCCAGATGCTCTGGCGGCAGCCCGTCCGGCTTGTAAATGATTTCACGAGACAGCCTGTAATCCAGTTTGATCGAACAACGGTAAGCTTCGTTTTTCTCGGGATTCTCCGTGTAAACCACGTGATACCCGGTAATGTCCAGGGTATGTCTTATGCTCAGAGGGAACTTATCCTCGGCGGCGTCGCCCGCGATGCTCCGCCATCTGGACTTAAAGTCCTGGATGGCTTGTTCTTCAGGTTCATCTTGCGGGTTGTATCCCTGCCCGTAATCCCTGGTTATGACTAATGGGAAAACGCTTCCCAGCCATTTGTACAAGCCTTTATCCGGACGCGGAGCCGCCGCATCTATCTGGAGATACTGGTTGTAAGGATTTTTATGAGGTGACTGGGTGATATGACTCAGGTCCATGTTCTCGATCAT
>JADFXS010000186.1:4371-5871 GCA_015233515.1 Deltaproteobacteria bacterium
ACTAGCTACGACTTGCCGCAGATTGGACATGATCTCGAGGATGGATTCGCGCATGCCTTCCAAACGAACGAATTTATGTCGAGCCGCCTTACGCGCCTCATTTTCCGACGTTCCCTGTATATCAAGGCTGAAAGCGGTTATGGCATATCCTTCCACCTGCGTCGGCAAGGCATGGAGGACAGGTTCGACTAAATGATCAAGAAAATCATCAAAAGCATTTTTAATGAAGTCGGGAATTAAAAAAAGTTGCCGGCCGCCGGCCGCTGGAGATGAAGATAACGGGCTTGTTAGAATTGTATTTAGAAATTTTTTCTGATATTCACGCGGTATTTCTTTCCACAATTGCAAGATCTAACCTCATATGGTGTTAGAAGGTCAGTGAATTGTATGAAGGCCCCCGAATTCACATCGTTTTGCTAAATCCAGTCTAAGCTTCGGTGGATCAGGACTGGTTCAGCACAAAATGGGCAATCGCCGGTTTTCATAAAAGAGCGTGATCGGTTGTCGTTGAGATTAAATGAATGCGTTTAAAAGGTATATGCGGTCTTTCATCCGACAAGATTTTATAGTATGCGTGGCAGCAATTACATGTCACGCGCCCTCATCGCCTGATAAGCCGCACCGGGTTATCCCTTGGCTGGCTCCTCGTCAGGATTACCAGCTTCCGTTTCACCCAGCATGGTCAGTTTGCCATGATAATCTGGGATACACAAGAATTTTCCTCGCCCCCGCCTCTCGCCATCAGTTCGCGTATGGAACAAAAAACGATCAAAAATTTAATCTTGGCCTTTGTAGCCCAAAACGGCTTGGGCATATGAATAAAATCTACCTGGCGGTGGCCGAGTTCCGGCCTGAAACACCAGCGCACACGGTAAGAGCCCGGTTTCCTGAGCTATCCAGAAGGAACAGTCCGGAAGGAAGACTGAAGGTTTGTGCCATGATTATTATAAGCGCTATGAAGAAAATAAGAAATTATGAGGCATAATCTCTTATCCCGACCGTGGGCCTTGGGCGACGTGCGATGCCGAGACAACTGAAGCGGCCGGCTGGTCAAGGTGGAAAGATGTGGCGGAACGTGATCTTCGATATCAATCAATACCGTGGGAGTAAGCTTTTATTTGAAGACTGAGACCTGAAACCCGCCTGGGATTTTCTGATAGAAATAGAAATGGTTTTCACGTATGATTATCTTGCGGTACCCTATGCGGCGCTCCAACAATTTGGAAGCAATCAAACGTGGTATGGTCAAGTGACCATCAAAGCCTTTCAGCGAAAAGTCCGTGGCAAAACCCAGCCGGTAAAATCTCATCAACGTTGGATGAAAGCTCCTTGGAGACCGGTTGCCGCACGGCCGTTTCTCATGATCCGGGGCTAGGACTGGGATGCAATGCGGGAGCAATGGATGGAGTGGCTCACGACAAATAATACTTAGCCTGGGTAACCGGGCTAAAGTTTTTCAGTCCCGCACTTGATAGGCTTCCGCTGCTTTGGCCAGAAAAC
>JADFXS010000187.1:0-4491 GCA_015233515.1 Deltaproteobacteria bacterium
TCCATCGGCGGCCAAATCCAGGTAACCGTGGGTATCGGCGCTGGCTCCGGAAAAATGCGAGAAGATTTCTTTTTTCGGGTGCACATCCTGCCTATTTCGCTACCGGCCTTGCGACAGCGTCGAGAAGACATACCTTTGTTGGTGGATTATTATTTGAGCCGATTTTGTGAACCTGAGCCCAAACCGGTCTTGCCTGTCAATATTTTAGAGGCTTTGTATAATTATGATTGGCCGGGTAATATCCGGGAATTACAAAATGTATTAAGGCGTTATCTGGCCACCAGTAGATTGGATTTCCTGCCTCTTTCCAGCACCACCGTAACCACGACTCCAGCGCCGCCGGAAAAGCCCGCTGCCGGTCGGACATTATCGGATATGGTGGCCAACTATGAAAAAAACATCATTATGCAAACATTGGAAGCCAACCGCTGGCATCGAGGCAAGACCGCCGCGGCTTTGGGAATAGATAGAAAAACCTTATTCGTTAAAATGAAAATTTTTGGTTTGCCTTGAGAGGTTAAGCCTAAAAATAAACGCGCTCGTAACGCCTGGCGGCGCGGCTCCATGCGTTCGGCAAGTTTTCTCATTAAATAATAATTTATCTGGTAAATCGATAAATTATTATGAGCTTGACTTTGATATCGTCTCTCTAGGAACGTTTCGAAGCCTTGGATCCGGCCGGCGCCCCTGGTCCGCTGTCCAGGTCTAGGTCTTTAAAATCAAGCTCCAGATCAAGGTCATGACTTTCCGTTATCTCGGTCTTGTGGCTCACATGAACATTAATATCCAGATCGCCCAAATCCAGATCGAAATCTTCGGATTTTAACGTCGAGGCGGAGTCTGGTTCGTCTAGTTCCAGATTGTCGATATTCAAATCACCAGCATCAATTCCGTGATCCTCTGGTTCTTTAGTCTTTTCTGGTGTTATAATCACGGTAGCCTGGGGATCCAGGCCGCCGGGTCGGAAGAGTATATCCGGCGTTACCGCGGCAAGAGGTTCAACTTGTTCCAGGTCCATACCCAACTCTAACACGGCTAAATCGGCATCCAGATCAGCCTCCAAATTATTCGTCGGCGTTCCGGGGACCTCTCGCGGGATGTTTCCCGGTTGTGGAATAATCTGCAAAGTGTCTTCACCGGTCAAGGTCGGTTCGGGTATGGCGTCTTCCTTAAAATCCATCTCAGAAACATCGGGCGCCAGAGGTTCTGAATCTGCAAATTCCAAAGTCAGTTCATCCGTGGAAGATGAAGGGATTACGAGTGCGATCTCCTCTTCTTTTTCCTTCGAATCATCGGGCTCTAAATCCAGTTGAATATCTTCAATAGTCAAATTTTCGACTTCTGCCTGGGATTTTGGAAGCACCTGCGGGATTGGTTCAATAATTTGATCCTCAAGCACCAATTCCAGTCCTTCTTCGCCTGGGGAAGAAACAGGCTGGGCCAAAATTGGTTCTACCGCTACAGCTTGGGTTTCTAGCGACGCTGCCGGTTTGTCCATGTCGAAATCGAATTCTATCTCCGTGGATTCCGGTTCCGGGCTCATCGCCGGTTCGGCTTTGAGCGCCTGGACATCTTCCAGTTCACCTAAGGACATGGCAATTTCGTGACCCGAGGTTTCCACAGGGGCGGGAACTTCTACAGGTACGGCAGGTTTATCCATGTCGAAATCGAATTCTATTCCCGTGGATTCCGATATCGGGCTCACCGCCGGTTCGGCTTTGACTGACTGGACATTTTCCAGTTCACCTAACGCGTGACCCGAGGTTTCCACGGAGGCAGGAACCGCTACGGGCACAACAGGTTTATCCATGTCGAAATCAAATTCTATTTCCTTGGATTCCGATCCCGGACCCGCCGCGGGTTCGGTTTCCACCAAATGAACCTCTTCCAGTTCACCTAGCGGCATAGCGATTTCGTGACCATCCGACTCCTCATCCGTCGAAGATTCATGAGCCTGCAGATCGTTCAGATCATGAATAATTTCTGTCTCGGAAGCAGCCGGTTCGGGTTCGTCCTGAGTCATACGGCTCAGAGCGGCCTCTAAGAAGGTAGTCTGCTGGGGCGCCGATTTGGGAAGGCCGAGAATGTCGCGGATCGTGACTACGCTTTTCCGACATCTAGGGCATACTTCGTTATAGTCAAAACTCGTGTAACCGCACTTGGGGCAGCGCATCTAGCCCTCCCATAATAGTCCGGGACAATGAGCCCGGATTTTGCATATTACGAACGTTCCAAATGGAAAATCATTCGGGTTATCAAGTATGCTCTTGACCAAAAACCGACATGATCATAACTGGTTATGATGAAAAAATCAAGAGAAATTAGCTAAATCGCCCCAAAGGAAGCCAATCACCGCCAATAAGGCCAAAGCGGCGGTTTCCGCGCGCAGAATACGAGGTCCCATTCCCAGTACGGAAAATCCGGCCTCACGAGCTAACATTATTTCGTGATTGGTAAAACCGCCTTCAGGACCAACCAGGGCGGCTACGGTTTGCGGTCTGTCGAACAGATTTTGTAGATTTGCCCATGAGTTAGAAGCATGGTGTTCAGCGGCCTCATGGAGGACAATTTTAACTTCATGTTTAAGGCATATGTCGAAAAATGATTTTAGATTCACAGGCGCCGCCACTTCCGGGGCTCGACCACGACGACACTGCTTGACGGCTTGGCGAGCTATTTGGCGCCACCTTTCCGTTCTCTTGGCGGCTCTCTCCTGTTCAAGTTGCACCACGCTCCGATCAGCCGTAACAGGTATCAAAGCTGACAGGCCTAGTTCCGTAGCTTTTTGGACCACCCAGTCCATACGATCCGCTTTCAGGACCGCTAGCCCTAAAACTATTGATAATGGCGGCTCGTTTTCGGCGGGCTGAAGATTTTCCACGATCAGTTTAACGCCGCTGCGATCGATTTCGTAAATACGCGCCATGGCTTGTCGACCGGTTGAAGATACCAATTCAACCAGATCACCAAGACTTAAACGCAAAACATTTCGGACATGATGGGCTTCCGTTCCGGTCAATGATACCGTGCCGGAAACCTCCGGCAAGGAATCGATCCAGAAGCGTTTGGCGCCGGTCATGGATTTTTCATGGTCAGAGCCACCCATTCTTCTTGCTGTCGTTGATGGACTAGCTGAAAACCATTGGCGGCGCTGGTTTGAATAACCGTGGAAGCTTGATCCGCCAAAATTCCCGACATGAACAATGTCGTGGCCGTAGTTGCTAAACGCTTCAATTCCGGGATCAAACCGATTAAATCTCCAGCCGTCAGATTAGCCATGATCAAATCAAAGGTCCCTTGAATGGTCGATGGTTCAGCTTGGCGCAGTTCGATGCACGGAGACATATTATTAATGGAAATATTGTCGGCGGCAACGGGGATTACTTCGGGATCGATGTCGATGGCGAGAATATTAGTCTGTCCCAAGACCGCGCAAGCCAAAGCCAGGATGCCGCTGCCGGTCCCGATGTCCAATATTCGCAAATCCGGCCGATGCGACTTGGCGAGAAATTCCTCGACAGCCACCAGACACATGTACGTCGAGGCATGGCGACCAGTGCCGAAAGCCAATCCCGGATCTAGAGTAACAACCGCTTGATCTGGTTTAGTCGAGAAATTAATCCAACTTGGCTTGATTACCAATTGACGGCCAATAGTAATCGGCTCCAAACCTTCTTTCCATTTTTCCGCCCAATCTCCCATTCCGGTTAACGCCCATTCCGCTTGAGGTAAATCGGGCAATTCGAAGATATCGATCAATTGCAATAGAAAAGCATGTAATGATCGCCTCAACTCTTCAAGCCTCGCGGTTGCTCGAAAGCCGGCCCAAGACAATATGCTCGCCGTGGCCGAAGATGCTTCTTGGTGGACAGCTTCCGCCCCTGACTCAAATAAATGATAGCTGACGGCTTCCGACAGTATGGCCGGGTGCTGGATTTTGACTTCCAGCCAGTTACGGCCAAGGTGTGCTTGTGACATAGTCCAATTTTCTCCAGATGGTGATCATCATATTTTCATAAGGGAACCCGCTATTTTTCAGCGGTACTACCCCAATATCCCATGGCAATTCCATAATACTACGGCCGATACATATGAACAAGCTAGCCGGTATTTTTTATCGGCGGCATTCGTTATATCCATTTTCAGCTTTCATGAGGTATAATGGAACCAACTATAGTGGTTTGGTCGACCGGTTAAAATTGTGGGAGTCTCCACCATCACTCCGCCGCACCAGTCAGGCAGATGAATTTGGCATGAAATAAATTCCAAGACGATTCAACAGTAAATCGGTCGTCTCGCTGAAAAAGAATGAAATCTGAATATTTTTACTGTATTTTTTTGATGGTTATCCGGTATTCGACATCGGAAACCGAAGACAACCATATGCGGAGAGTCCTTCGACATCGTTCAAATAATGAAAGACTTTTTTAAGAAAATATTTGGGCGGAAATCACTCGGCCCAGCCATGGAACCGCCGATTGATCAGCTTTT
>JADFXS010000187.1:4501-5792 GCA_015233515.1 Deltaproteobacteria bacterium
GACCAACATAAACCTTCTATTTCCGGTTCAAGCCGCCTGACTTCCGATGTAGAAACCAAACTCAGCCACGCCAAACGGGTTTTCAACCGCTATATGGCCAAAAAAATAGATTTTCTTTACGAACTCCTGCCTCCCCGCAAGCGCTTGGTTTACGACCTGATCCCTCTTCTTCTCCATCTGGATGCCGCCGAACTATTGGATAGCAGCGATGCCTGCAGCATGAGCCCCCATGGGATTTTCAGCTATGAGCCGGGGATGAATACCATGAAATCCTTTGCCGAGGCTTTTCCCAAACGAACAATCCCCAAGCTGAGGCTCCGAGCCAGCTTTGATCCGTCACTCCCGATCAAATCTCTCAGCTTGATCGGCAGTCTGGGCTCCATTGCCCAAAACCAGAAATCGGACTTTGATTACTGGATTTGTTATGACGCCGAATTATTCAGCCAGGAATCCTTCCGATATTTCCAGGAAAAAATACGCGCCATCGAAAATTGGGCCGCTGCCTGGGGAGGAGCCGAGGTACACTTTTTTCCGTTGGAACTGGAAAAAGTCCGGATTGACGACTTTGGAGCCACCCGTGGAGAAAGCTCCGGCACCGCTTTAGGAAAGCTGCTCAAGGAAGAATACTATCGCAGCATGACCCTGGTCGCCGGCCAAACACCACTCTGGTGGATCATGCCGCCGGGAATTTCAGATGAAGAATATACTCGCCTGGCCGAGGTGGTCAACTTCTCCCAATGGGTTGACAGCTACTCATTATTGGACATGGGTAACGTCAAGCATATCTCCCTCAGCGAATTCTACGGCGCCGCCATTTGGCAGATCAACAAAACCATGGGTAGCCCATTTAAATCCATTTTAAAATTGGCTTTATTGGAAGAATACATGTTTGACCGCGGCAGTAAAGGACTGCTGTGCTCTGAATTAAAGCAAAGACTTTTGGACCGGGAAGAAGAAATCGCTTTGATGGATCCTTATGTGCTTATGTTTGAGAGGGCTTCTTCCTACCTGGCCGAACAGGGACGACATGACGACGTCGATTTGCTTCGTAGATCTTTGTATCTGAAAGCCGGAGTCCAGCTGACTCTCGCCGATCATCGCCGGACAGACCTGCCCAAGAAGAAACAAGTCATGGTTTATCTGGTTCGGCAATGGGGTTGGAATCAGCGAGTAATTGACGAATTGAACAACTATCAGAATTGGAACTTCCGTCAGTCACTGAAATTCAGTCAAGAATCAAATAGCTTTATCATGCGGACCTATAAAAATGTTACCGCCGAACTGAATGATC
>JADFXS010000012.1 GCA_015233515.1 Deltaproteobacteria bacterium
TTTCGCCGAGGATTTACGCGCCCTATCCGCGATTTGGTGGTGGATTTAGGGGAAGTACGGCAGGCTTGACGGGACGCATATTTCAGGATAGTATATCCGCAAAGTCAAACGGGAAACGGTGATTCGACATTAAGAAAAACCGGCGACGACTCAGGAAGTGATTTCCCGGATGCGGTCGATTATCTCGTTTTCTTGGCAAAACGGATATCGGAGATCAACTATTATTACCCTGATTTTGTTGACATAAACAGGAGGATCTGACCATGAGCAATACCCCTCAGCACTGCCCCGGATTTGAAAGCAACAAATTACTGAAATCTTTTGTCTGCAAATGCCCTAACTGTGGAGAAGAGAAAGAAATTTTTTCCGACGAATTCGACAAATCCCATGTATGTAAAAAGTGCCGGCAACCAATCGACTTCACCAAATGCTCTCTGGAAGCCGGATGATTGTAGCTCTAACTTTGATTGAGAAAGAAAAAACCGGGGACACCCGGTTTTTTTTATCCTAATATCTAAGCTGAATCAGCTTTTCGGCAGTTGATCCAAGTACCATTCCATGGGATTCAAAAGTTCAAACCCGAGCGCTTCCAGTTTGTGCTTGATACGGGAAACGTTGTTGGTCAAGAGGTAAGGGAAAACCGCTCGTTTATCCTCTTCCCAATGCCTGGCCACCAATATACTGCCAAAAGACACTCGTTCCTCGGTAATGGCATCGACAATTTTCTTCATCTGCCCAAGTTTTTCTTCCACCAGGATGCAGAGTAAAGTTCCTGGTTCGCTAATCCCGAGAACGTTGATGAAGGCCCTCATCAAATCACGGATAGAAACAAGACCTAACAGGGTGTTGCTTTTATCGACTACGGGAAAAGCTCCGACTTTGACGCTTTGCATCATAAGGAGAGCGTCTTCCAAAGTGTTGGTCGGTGAGATGGTTATCAGTTTTTCCCGCTTGGTCATTATGTTTTTTGCATAAATTCCCGCGATCTTTCCCTTGGCCAAGGCGTATTCTTCCTCGGTTAAAAACGATGAGGGCATGGCGCTGCGGATATCCCGATCAGAAACCATGCCTAGGAGTTTTTTTTCCTGGTCCACAACCGGCAAATGGCGGATGTGAGCCTTACCCATAATTTCCTGGGCTTCAATGACCGTGGCCTCGGGGCCTATGGTTATGACGTTTCTTGTCATGGTTTTATCTATAAACATCGGGACCTCCTTATCCAAATAAGAGCTGAATAGAATTTTATCATATGTCCAACATAACAGCGACATGATCACGGGCAAGTTCGGGCAGCCTCGCCAGGCAATAACCTCCCTCTAAAATGGAAATAAGACGTCCCCGCGCGTAGTTATCGGCCATCTCGACAATTTTTTTAATAATCCATGAAAAACCCTCGGTGGTCAGGTTGATATCGGACATATCGTCTTCAATATGGGCGTCAAAACCGGTCGATACCAGGATAACTTCCGGTTGGAAAACGTCAAAGGCCGGTAAAAGAGCATCGACAAGTGTTTCCTGATACTCTTTATCACCAGCTCCCGGAAGCATCGGAGAATTTAAAGTATAACCCCACCCCATGTCCCGACCACGCTCGAATTCCCGGCCGGTGCCGGGGTAAGCAAAACTGGGGTGCTCATGAATAGAGTAAAAATACACAAAGGGATCATCCTCGAAGTGGTGTTGAGTGCCGTTGCCGTGATGAACGTCAAAATCCACAATACCAATACGTTGGATCTTATATTTGGCTTGAATATAGCGGGCGGCGATGGCCACATTATTGAAATAACAAAAACCCAAGGCCTTGTCCGCTTCAGCGTGATGGCCCGGCGGCCGAATGGCGCAAAAAGCATTATCCAGTTCGCCGGTCATAACCATGTCTACGGCCGTCAGTATGCCGCCGACCGCCAGCAAGGCAATCTCGAAAGTCTCCCGGCTCATCTGGTTGTCAGGCAAGTCAAATTCCGTAAGACCTTTCTGGCAGGCCTCCTGCAACCGTTTTATATAATTCTTGCTGTGGACCGTTTCAATCCATTGCCGGTCAGCCTCATGCGCCGGAATCCTGACTAACTTGTTTAGAAGACCACCCTGTTGAAGCCCCTGATAAATCGCGGCTAATCTTTCAGGGCATTCCGGGTGGTCTGGTCCGGTTTTATGCAGCATGTAACGTTCGTCGTATAAAAGGCCGGTTTTTTTCATATGGTGTCCCGCCTCTGACAATAATATTTTTTGTGGATTGTCTTTTTTAACATAACAAAGATGGATATACGATGCAACCTTAAAGCCCCTAGTTCACGCTTGCGGGCATCGAGGCACGTAACTCCTAGCTGCAACGCTCGTTTCCCGATTTTGGCTCCTCGACGTATGGTGAATACGCCTGCGGGCCAAAATCGGTCCAACTTCGCGTTTCGCTTAGGATTTACGCGCCCTATCCGCGATTTGATGGTAGATTTAGGAAAGCTTGGTCTCCGATCCGATTCAAAATATGAACCCCGTTTTTTCCCGGATTACGTTTTAGAGGCATTATTATCTCCTTATGGGCCCGCTCTTGACAATTTCCGCCGGGAACCGCTAAGATGCAAATCGATTTAATACTGTTATTAACTAGTTCGTGCTGCAAGGCGCGGGAATTGACGGAGTCTTCGACATGATCCACCAAGTCTTCATCAGTTATGCTTCCCGCGACGCGGTCACTGCGCAGGCGGTTTGCCAAATCCTCGAAGCTCAGGGGGTCCGGTGTTGGATCGCGCCGCGAGATGTCAATCCCGGCCAGGAATATGCCGCCGACATCGTCCAAGCCATCGAGGAATGCCGACTTTTCCTGTTGATTCTCTCCTCGGCCTCCATCGGTTCTCCCCATGTGGTCCGGGAAGTGGAGCGGGCCGTGGCTAAAAGCCGGCCCGTCCTGTCCGTCCGCGTCGAGGATGTGGCCTTGACTAAAACCATGGAATATTTCCTGTCCAGTCATCATTGGTTTGACGCGTCTTCGGGAAGGCTAACGGACCATTTAGCCAACCTGGCCGATAAAGTCAGGCCGCAAATCAGTTCGAGACCGGTTCGGCTCAGGCTTCAACCCCGGGGACAACCTTAGGCCCGCGCACCGATCATTTCCCGACGGCCTCGACCTTTGTATCCGACTATTCCGCCGAGGAATACGGCGGCGGATCGGAAGCGGCCACCACCGACTTCTTGATTTATGGCGTGTTAACCATGTGGATTTATACTGTCTGGGCTTATTTCAAGTTACTGAACGAACATTTCCGGCTGCGCCTGGACTATTTCAAGACTCGGTTGGGTAACCGGGTGTTGAGTCCTCAAGGCCAGAATACATGGAACTCCCTGGTTGCCAATGGGTTTGACCTTTCAGGCTCTTCCAAATGGCTTTTTTCCGGCATGTATCTCGCTTCATTGGCTTTGATCCTGGCCATCATCATCGAAATCCATTTACATATGGCTTACATTATCAATGAAACGCGGTTTTATCAGATTGTCCCCTTCGAGATGCTCGGCGCCTCCATTTTATTCTGTGCTTCCACGCTTCTGTTTATCTCCTTTATCAGCCGACGGCTCCGCCGGCACGAGTATCAGGAGATGCTGTTGTTGCGTTTTTGCCACGCCCCGGAGGAGTTTGTCTCACGTCCGCCGACCACCGACTTTGTTCGCCGTTGGGCTGATAACAACAACCGTATCGCCTTGTTCCTCATCGTGGCCGTGCCCATGACCTTTTCCCCGTTCATCGGCGTCTGGCACCTCCAGAGTCTGATAGCCGAAAAAGCCGATATCTATACCCCTACCATTGTCTGGACCTTGGTCGTCTTTTCCTTGGCCGTGGTATTCCATTACCTGGGGGTCAAGATGCTGATCAACGTCTATAACGGCCACTTAAAAGTAGAGGCCGATCAACGGAGATCAACGCTCTCGGTTCATAATTGATAATTTTATGTTGAAGCTCCCGCGGCGAGACGCGGGGAATGTGTTCGCCGGCATGCGCAAACAAACCCCTATCACCAGGCAGCGCTAAAACGCGAGGCTGGGAAATTCAATATTAACACTCATGCCGGCACATTGGCCGGCACAACGAAGCATGAAAATGCTTAAATATAATATGGACCATGCGACATACTCCGATAAATATGGGAAAAGAAGTAGTTTTTTCCCTGGTTCCCAAGCTCCAGCTTGGGGACCGCTTTTGAGGGAAGCTGGAGCTTCCAGGCTTTTCCTAGCTCCCAAGCTGGAGCTTGGGAGCTAGCTGAAACTCATTACCTAAATGCGGCGCTGTAAAAACCGACCCTTTTTTTATATTAGGTGACGGACAAAAACCGGTTTAATAAATGCTTATTTAGCGGCAGCTGAGTTATAATTAATTATGCCTCTATTCGCTACACATATGGCGGCCGCCGGAGCAGTCAGCCTGATCGGGGCCTTTATTGGACGGGCCAAGGCCAGGTTAGACTGGACATTCCTGATCATGGCCGTACCGGTCGGCCTGATCGGCGGTATGCTGCCGGACCTGGACGCGCCGGGCAGTCGGCCGGTGCGCATAGTGATTCCTCTCCTCGGCCTGGTTCTGGCCATCGGAATCGTTCAATGGCTTAAAAATAGCAGCCGTGTATTAGGGATTACCTGGACGCGGTTACGAGCCGTCTTGGCCGGGGCGGGGATTATGATCCTGATCTATATGGCCGGTCCGTTGATTTTGGAGATCCTGACCCACCATCGCGGCATGATGCATTCAGTACCCATGGCTCTGGCTTACGGCGCCGGAGTGGCCCTCATATTCTCCGGGTCAGGTCGCAAACCGGCCTTTTGGCTCGGGGCTATCGGATTGGCTGGATTCGGATCGCATCTTTTCTTGGATGCCTGCACCAGCTATTCCCTGCTTCCCTTTAAAATTTTCTCCAAAAGCATATGGTCCACAACTCTGATCTGGGGCTTGGTATTTATTTTAATGACGCTTATTATGTATACCCAAAACCGGACCAAAAGATAAGAGAGTGATACCCGGGACCAAGACCAGCGAAACCGCTTTTCGAACAGCATATCGGTTTCGTAACATAAATTTATCTTGACAAACACTCCGGATTAGAAAAAAATCGAAGGAAGTTCTATCATATAGAACAGCTATTCTTATATCGCATGCATCTCCAGGGATCAACGGGTGTTACGCATCCACGGGGGGAAATATGGAGATGCATTATCCAAGATCAAACACATATAGGATTTTAAAAAGCCCACAAGAGGCTGTGCGCGAAGTTCAGGGACTCGCAGTTGCAGAGCGAGATCAAAACCAGGCAATTTCTCGCCGCAGGCTTGTTGATATTATCTCGGAAGCAGAGATGCCTGAACTCGCCGGGAGTGATTCGGCATAGGCTGGAAACCGTTTTGTTTGGCCAAAGCCTTTTCCGTGGGCAGGGAGAAAGGAGGTGCAAGCAGTCGTTTGATTGAAGCGCTAACAGCGATGTAACATAAATATGTCAAAATCTTTGTTCATCATTTCCAATCGAAAAGAAAATTCAGAGGTTTTGCTATGAAAACTTTGGTTGCGCAAAAGACAGCTCTCATTATCCAGGATTTGCAAAATGATGTGATCACCGAAGGCGGCGCTTGGTCCGATTCCGGCGCCCCGGCTCATGCCAAGAGTCAAAATGTGGTTGCCAACGTAATAATGATGGCCGAAGCGGCACGCAAAGCAGGTGTTCCCGTCATTCACGTCCATTATGTCGTTGATCCGGGAGCCCCCGGACTGAAACAAAACGCGCCGATCTTCTGGGGTGTCCGTGGCGCCAATGCGGTAGTGCGAGGCTCATGGGGCGCCGCACCGGTAGCAGGACTTGAACCCCAAAAAGGCGACTTCCTGATCGAAAAAACGCGCATGAACGGTTTTTATTGCACCAATCTCGACAATATTCTGCGCGGACTCGGGGTGGAGACTATCGTCATCGCCGGCGCCTGGACCAATATGTCGGTTGAACACTCGGCTCGGCACGGTGCGGATGCCGGCTACCAGATTGTGGTGGCCAGCGACGGGACCTCCACCTTAAACGATGAGTGGCAGCATGCCGCCCTCAACTATGCGTTGAAAAATATCGCCGCGGTGGCCACTTGTTCGGAGATTGCCGAAGCGATGCAAGCGGGCCTGGGCGACTTCCTGGGTGGTGTGCACCCGCAATCCCCCAAACTCTTTGAACTGGTCAACTCCCTGGAAAAGATCGGCTCGGGTTTCTGGTTTACCGAAGGGCCGATTTGGAACCAACAGCGTAATCTCCTTTTCTTCAGCGATATGCCCGGGGATGTGCGGCGATGCTGGTGCGAAGCCGACGGCGTGACGGAAGTGATGCGACCCAGCAACAAATGCAACGGGATGACCTACGACGCTCAGGGCAACCTGATTGTTTGCGAGCATAGCACCAGCACACTGGTGCGGGAAACTCCGGATGGCAAACGCGAAACCATTGCCTCCCATTACCAGGGCAAAGAGCTGAACTCGCCGAACGATGTTTTGGTCGGTAAAGACGGCTCCATCTATTTCACGGATCCGCCTTTTGGGCGCGTCCCGGTGTTCGGGGTGCCCCGCGGGCGTGAACTCGACTTTCAGGGAGTGTTTCGGGTCCCGCCGGGAGGCGGAGAAGTCCAACTTATGGTCAAAGACTTTGAAACACCGAACGGCCTGTGTTTCTCGCCGGATGGATCGAAACTCTATATCAATGACAGCACCCGGGCCCACATCCGTGTTTTTGACGTCCAAAATGACGGGACCCTGACCAATGACCGCATGTTTTTTGAAAATATCGGTCGAGGCGTGCTGGAAGAAGGCATTCCAGACGGCATGAAATGCGATGAGCTCGGCAATATCTATGTCACGGGCCCCGGCGGCATCTGGGTGATCAGTGCCGAGGGCAAACATCTCGGGACCATTAGCGTGCCGGAAAATGTCGGCAACATCGGCTGGGGAGGCCCGGATTGGAAGACGCTCTTCATCTGCGCCTCATCTTCCCTATACAAACTGAAAATGAATGTAGCCGGAGCTCCGGGAGTGTTTAAGAGTTGAAAAGTTGAATTGATAAAGCAGTGATTAGCTAAGCTTTTATCTACCCCGGGAATAAAATCCCGGGGTGGATTCATCCGATTCTTCGAGTTTCATTCTCAGGAGAGGCTTTAATTTGTCTTTTCCCGGACCAACGCCGCGACTTCCGGAAGTATCTTCAACACGGCCTTGGCATTTTTTTCACCGATCGTGCTTAAACCACAAGAAGGGCTGATCAAGGCTTGATTCCTTAAGAGGTCCAAGTCAATCCCACTGGCCGCCAGTTCCCGCCATCCGGTCAGTAATTTTTCGGCCAGTTCTTCGGGAGTCTCCAACCCGACAAACTCGCGGGTGGGGACGATCCCCCAGGCAATCCAACCGCCTCGTTCCAGAAAAGACTTGACCTGCCGGGGATAAAGCCGGAATTGGTCCAGATAACCGAACGCATCGAAATTGATGATTTCCAGGTTCAACTCCGCAATCAAACCCCAGTCCGTATTGCCGCAGATATGAATTCCGATGTTGGCCGGGCCGAAGGACCGGGCAATATCCGCCGTTTCATTGAGCATCGCCAGGACCTGATCCGCTTGGAGAGTGGAAAACGCCGAACCGAACTCGGCCAAACCTGGCTCATCCAAAAAAATTATGGGAGTCCGCCCGGTCATACTTATTTGCCTGGCGAGCCACGCCGCCTTGGCGCCGAGACCCTTGACCAGCGTATCCGCCAGTTCGGGATCGTCGATCAGGTTCTTCCCGTCCAAGGTCCGAACGGACTGGCCAAAGGTAATCGGGCCGACAGTCTGGGCCTTTAGGAACTCCGATTCACCGGGAAACGCCGGATACGCCCGGTCCAGAAACGCCTTTAGGCTGTGGGACGCTTCATTCGGGACGGCAAAATAGTCCAGGTCCCCGGTCAGAAAATGCTCATAAAATTCGGTCAAGGCCTGAACGCGGTCATTTCCCAAAACTTGAACACCGGTGCCTGTTTGATCTACAGCCAGTAAAGGCAGACCATCCATGGCCTGGAGGACCATGCCTTCCCGGTAGCCGAGGCCGGGCATTTGCGGCCATGCCGGTATCCGAGGGCTGGCTTTGGTCACGAGATCCAAGGCTTCGTCAACATTCAGGAAGGGCACGGACCCCACGGTAATGGTCGCTAACGGCGGTAAACAGGATGTTAAAGTCATGGTTTGCTTCAAGTCTCCCTTGGTTATCGAATGAAAATCAAGCAATAGTCAACGATATTGAAGCTACCCGCGGCAAGCTGCGAGGAATCTTCCAGATATAAGAAGCGAACGAGTTTAAGCTTCAGATCAGACTTTTACGCGCTCTATATAGTTGCCGGTTCGAGTATCGATCTTCAGGAGGTCGCCTTCATTGATAAACAGAGGAACCTGAACGATCAGCCCGGTATTCATTTTAGCTGATTTGGTGGCGCCGGTGGCCGTATCGCCCTTGACTCCCGGTTCACTTTCCACCACGATCAAGCTAACGGTGGTGGGCAGGTCGATGCCGATGGCCCGGCCGTTGTAAAACAGGACTTTGACGTTGATGTTTTCTTCCAAGTAATTCTTGGCGTCACTGACCTGATCCTCGGCCAGGAAGAACTGTTCATAGTTTTCATTATCCATGAAGCAGTACCCTTGGGAATCCAGGTACAGATACTGGACGTCTTTTTCTTCCAGGTTAGGTCGGCCTAGCTTTTCACCTGATCGGAAAGTTTCGTCCAAAACCCTTCCCGTAATCATATTCTTGATCTTGGTCCGGACAAATGCTCCGCCTTTGCCGGGTTTGACGTGTAAAAAATCTACTATCACATAAGGATCGCCTTTGAATTCGATCTTTAGTCCTTTGCGGAAGTCACTAGTGGAATACATGAAATATCGATCTCCTTGGAAAAGTTGTCTTAAAAATCAGGAAACAGTTTCCGATGACCGGCGTAGCCGCGTGGCGGCATCGCGCAGGCGGGTTAATTTGGTCGTCAAACGTTTTTTTCTTTCCAAAATTACAGCTGAAGAACCGCCCGGCTCCGTCATAAGGTTTGCCGGAGTTGTCGGCCGACTGAACTGGGCGGTCTCGGGCGCCTGATCGCTCCAATTGTTGTCCGTCAGTCCGGCGCTTTCGAACTGTGGTCTTATCGGCGTTGGGGCCGCTGGTTCGACCTCGGACCTGGATGGAGGTTTTTGACCAGTGGTCACTTCCGAAGGCCGGGTTTCAACCGGTTGGATCGGTCGGTCATGAATCGTCAACAGCGCATCTAAACTTGATTCCGAGACCGCGGTCAAAGGTGGGGGAACGACCGGTAAGTCGACCATATGAGCCGTCGACGGTTTCAAAGCAGTCAATTCCGCTATTTTAGCCGGCCATCTGGTGTCCCTGGGGGAATCGGCCGCAAGTTTCAAATAGATATCCAAAGCCTGGTCTGGATGTCCTTGATTTAAATAAAGCAGCGCCAAAGTCTCCGTCGGAATGGCTTCCGCGCACTCTTTTTCCTCGGGAACGTTTTTAGCCGAGGTCTCGGCTAGTGTTTTTTCTGTTTCTTTTTCCGCTGGGCCTTCCACGGACAAAAATCGGGCGGCCTGGTTTATGCGCTCAGCGGCCGGTCTATCGCCGATCTGCTGATATAATTCCGCCAAATCGGTCAGCTCAAGGCTCGTCTGCTCCAATATGGCCGGGACGCCGGCCAAGGCCTGCCTGGCGGAGGCGACATCCTGATCCATGATCAAAGCCCGGGCCTTGATGGTAATAGCGGTTAAAGATTCCGGGTGCGCGGTCAAGACGGCTTCGGCCACGGCCAGGGCCGCGCCTGGGTTGTTCATGGCCAACAAAGCTTTGGCTTGAAAAAGTCGAACCGGAGACGTAGGCTCAATCCGGGCCAAAAGTTCCCAGAAATCCTGGTTGCCGTTTTCCGGACGACCTGTGTTGAGCGGAATTCTGCTCATGTATATTACGCCAGCCTCTCCTATCGGACTCGATACCCTAATAAACTATAATCCAACCCGGTAAGTCAATCGACATTATCCCGTCTAAAATTTTAATCGTTTTTCAATGTCGGATCAGGTGGTAATGAATCGACCTTAACGGAATTCCAGTATCATTTTCGATATGTTTGAAGCTCCAGACGACGAACCGCCGGACATCTTCAACCGGAAACGAACGAAAGGGTTTTGATTTTATCTACTCAGCCGGGATAATCCATCAAGCGATAGCTGCCGTCCTTGATGGCCCGACACCAGTTTTGATGGCCTAAATACCAATAAATGGTTTTTCGGATGCCCGAATCAAAGGTTTCTCTTGGTAGGTACCCAAGTTCACGGAAAGATTTAGCGGCATTTATGGCATAGCGCCGGTCATGCCCCGGCCGATCGGTAACAAAAGTAATTAAATCACTAGTCGGTCGCCCATTGGCCGGCGGAGCTTGAGGATAACGGTCCCGCAAGGTCATATCCGCGGAAAAGGCTTCATCGACCAACTGGCAGAGCAACCTTACCAGATCGATGTTTTTCCATTCATTATTACCGCCGATGTTATAAGTTTCGCCTACTCGGCCTTTTGCCAGAATGAGATCGATTCCCCAAGCATGGTCATCCACATAAAGCCAGTCACGAACGTTCTGGCCGTCACCGTAAACCGGCAGAGGTTTGCCGCTCAGGATGTTGAGGATCATCAACGGGATCAGTTTTTCCGGAAATTGGTACGGTCCGTAATTATTGGAACAATTGCTGGTAGTCACCTGCAAACCGTAAGTATGGAGATAAGCGCGCACCAAATGATCGGAAGCGGCCTTGCTGGCGGAATAGGGCGAATTAGGGGCGTATAAGGTGGTTTCCGTGAAGGCCGGATCGTCCGGACCCAGCGAACCATAAACTTCATCCGTGGAAACGTGGTGAAACCGATGCGGTTGGATGCCGCCGGGGCTTTCCAGCCAGACCTGACGGGCCGCCTTGAGCAGGCTATGGGTTCCGACCACATTAGTGGTAATGAAAGCGTCCGGACCGGTTATGGAACGATCCACATGGCTTTCCGCGGCAAAATGAACGATGGTGTCGATTTCCTCTTTTTTTAATAAGGAAATCACTAGCTCTTGGTCGCCGATGTCACCTTTCACGAAACGGAAATGCGGCAAACCGGCCAGATCGGCCAAATTAGCCGGATTGCCCGCATAGGTCAAAGCATCCAAAACAACGACCCGGTCATCCGGGTATCGTTTCAACCAATAGTGTACAAAATTGGCGCCGATAAATCCGGCGCCGCCTGTAACCAGCAGTTTTTTATCCATCCGCTTTCCTTTAAAAACATGCCTCGGGGAAACAGGCTTTCGGTCGAAGTATCATTGCTCCTCGCAACATCCTGTAAGGAATAGCCCCCGCGGGTTGAAGCCCCCCGCGGCAAGCCACGGGTAATGCGCTCGCTTGCATGTTCAGTCAAAAACGATAGCGTCCTTGAACCTTTTTCCCTGTTTGTCTTTTTCGGATAAACTGGGTGTTTGACCGTCAATCAACGGCCATGGGATGGCCAGATCAGGGTCGTTCCATATAATGGATTGCTCATAGGCCGGGGCCCAATAATCCGTGCATTTGTAAAAAAATTCCGCTTCGGGGCTGGTTACGTAAAACCCGTGGGCTAGTCCGGGTGGAACCCAGAGCATGAGTTTGTTTTCAGCTGATAACAGTACCCATGCGGTCTGACCGAAATATGGAGACGAACGGCGGATGTCCACCACCACATCAAAGACTTCCCCGGAAACAACGCGGACAAGTTTGCCTTGGGGCTGGGGATTCTGGTAATGCAGCCCTCGAAGGGTGCCTTGCCTTGATTTACTGTGGTTGTCTTGAACAAAAGTCGCGGTAATTCCGGCGTGAGCGAACTTATCCGCTTGCCACGTTTCCATGAAAAAACCGCGATCGTCACCGAAAACCTTGGGTTCAATGACCATAACGTCAGGAATTGCGGTATGAAGAAAATTCATAATTTTTTTGATTCATAGTATAGAAGATCATACAAATAAGCGCCGTAACCGCTGCTGACCAAGGGATCAGCCAGACTCGCCAATTGATCCGAGGATATGTAGGCCATGCGCCAGGCGATTTCCTCGGGACAGCCGATTTTCAGCCCTTGACGTTGTTCCAAGGTCTTGATGAACTGGCCGGCTTGAATCAAGGATTCGAAGGTGCCCGTATCCAGCCAGGCCATGCCCCGCCCCATGGTTTCCACGGTTAATTGATCTCGTTCCAAATATATCCGATTGACATCGGTTATTTCTAACTCCCCACGGGCCGACGGTTTAATGGATTGAGCGATTTCAACAATCTGTCGGTCATAAAAATACAACCCGGTAACCGCATATCGCGATTTCGGTTTTTGAGGCTTTTCTTCAAGGCTGACCGCTCGGCCGGCGGTGTCGAATTCCACCACGCCATACCTTTGGGGATTTTGCACCGGATAAGCGAAGACCGTGGCGCCGGAAGAGCGTTGCGCCGCTCTTTTGAGCAATCGCGATAAATCATGTCCGTAAAAAATATTATCGCCTAAAACCAGAGCCCCGCCTTGTCCACCGAGGAATTCCCGGCCAATGATGAAAGCCTGGGCCAGACCTTCGGGCTTGGGTTGAACCGCGTAAGAGATTTTCAACCCCCATTGACGACCATCCTCAAGGAGTTGCTGAAAAAGCGGCGTATCCTGTGGGGTGGAGATGACCAGGATCTCGCGGATGCCGGCCAACATCAGGGTGGTCAACGGATAGTAGATCATGGGTTTATCATAGATAGGCAACAATTGCTTGGAAACAACCTTGGTTATGGGATACAGCCGGGTGCCGCTGCCACCAGCCAGGATAATGCCTTTCACCTGTGATTCTCCTAGTGAACGAAAACCTATTTATGAGCTGCCTGTAAGGTGGCTGCTGATTATCCCGATATTTATTCGGGCCCGGCCACGTTCGCCGTAATTAAAAGGAAGGCATGGTCCATTGTCAAGCCAATTCTATTAGCCCAAATCATCCCTTCAATCGCGGACTGGGCCGAGGGAATCCCTAACGAACCGAGCGGCAGGAACAATGTTAACCCTGTTTCCGGCCGACCGCTTAAACGGTCGAATCCACTGCCCTCGACTTAGAATCCGCAGCCAAAGCTCGTCTGACGGTTGGCGCCTGTGCTCACGATACATAAATAAGCAATTTGACCGGGCTTGGAACCGAACGAAACATGTCTGGCGAATAATATTGAAGCTCCTAGCCGTGATCAGTGAGGAATCTTCGAAATGTCAGGGACTGAGGAGCCATGAATTGCACAGTTTTTAGAGATCAAAGGAACCGAAAACAAAAAATGCTACTTACCAATTGGAAAAAATATGAAAATAGGAACTAAATTCAGGTAAATTAAGCTCAAAAATCGATTAGAAAAGAGCAATGATGGCATTGAGATAGACCATTCACATGGTCGAAGGAAGGTCTTCAAAAACAAACCAGCTTGGGAAAAGCGTAAAGCAAGTGCTTTCGGCTGCTAGGAGGGGTTTGGTGAATCATAAAAGTATTGACAAAAGCGTGACGGTATTGTTATCTAAACGACCTTGAAAATAAATTTAAGATATACGAATGAGCCTCGATCATAAATATTCAGTAATTTTTATTTTAGACGGAGTTATATACAATACCAGTTTACCAACTTCCATCTATAGTCCCTTTGGGTCCTATCGTTCGAAACCAAGCCGCACGGGCAATAATTGTTGCTCAAGCTCATGGCCGGATCGCGACGCGAGCACAAAAATCGTCGACAAGACACAAATCCGGTGTGATTTTGACCCACGGATGGACTCTACAGTACACCGAGACCCTAAAAATGACCAAATCAGGTCGTATCGGGCGCCAGTTGTTTATGGTCTTGAGCCAAAGACGCTCAAAAGGCTCGTTGGTCAATGGCTGCCGGTAAAAGCCTTCCTTGAACACATCCAGTCCCTTGGCCATAATGAAAACCTGGGACTTGCACAGCGTGACCGTTTTAAGGGCTTAAGCCGATGTTGTTCTTCATCTTTTGGAATTGATATGGAAAATACATATCCATACTACTTGGATCAAGGCTATATCGGCTTGGCGGTGACGGGACATCCGACATACATTTTTGAGTATCGATAAAGGAAAAACCTATGCAATACAATAGTATATGGAAGTATTTTAAAAAATTCCTGGCGGCGATTCCAGGGTTCCGAAGCCTTGCCCTATATATTCTTTCTCATTTGTTTCCTGAAAGGTTTTCAGAAAATTTTCATATCGAACCATATCTAAACATTAAAGAGCCGGTCTTTGATGAAAATGAATTTAACATAATTAAAAATCGAATTGATGAAATCTTTCAACAAAAAGGAGTTAATGTCAAACAAAACGATAATCAATCATTTACGGAAGATTGCTTCCAGCAATATGCGCTCCAGCAAGAAATCAATGTAACCATATCGGTTTTGTGTTATAAGGCTCTTGATAGAACAATCCTTTTTTTGAAAAATATTAACCCTGTCCTTAAAACTTTTAAAAAATTTTCCAAATCGGTCAACTTTATATTGCGATCCAATATGCCTAATATTGATGAGCCTACTTTGAACGAAATAAAAGCACTTATTGATTTTCATAATGATCAAAATTCCGGGATTTCGAGTCGATTTATATTATCTCCACTAAATCTAGGCTATGGCAAAGGCCATAACGCCAACTTCCAGGAACAAGAATCAGATATTTTTGTCATTTTAAATGACGATATTCAGATTAAGGATATAAATTGGATCGAGAATGCAATCAATATTTTAAGAGAACAGAAAGCGGGCATGATTAGTGACTCCAATTCACCTAATACATTTATTGAATGCTTAGGTAATGGTAAAAATGCTTCGAGCAAAATTGATATCGGGCTCAACTATACTGAAGGGTCTGTTTTAATTATTAAGTCAAAAGTCTTCAAATTTTTGGGCGGATTCGATGAAGGATATAAATATGCATATTTCGAAGACTCCGATCTCAGCCTCCGGGCGCAGTCCGCTGGTTTTCTGATTAATTTTGTTCCCATATTACATGAACACGCTCGTGGATCAAGCAGTAATAATATCCCGAAACAAGTCATCAATTCGTTGATCGAACATAACCGGGCGCGATTTTTATTTAGATGGAAAGGCCCGCTTGAATCAGGAGTGATTACAAATCGTATATTACTGGATCTGACAACTGATGCCATAGGTGATTTAATATGTTCTTTCATCGCGGTTTCCAACATGTATCATTCAAATTCACAAAATATTCGGTATGATGTAGTTCTTTACTCCAATACGCTCAAATTTTTATTTGAGGCCATAGGACCTAGAATTTCGATTCTTGAAAAACCTCCCCTTTTCTACCAAGGTTTTTATGATCAAGTAAGATCAATTCATGATATTAATTTTTCAATTCCGTTTCATCTTGTCGATATAATTTCCTCATATTTTTTTGCTGATTCTTCTTCGGAAAAATCTTTTAAAATCGCTTCTGATGCCATCGATCGTTTATTTCCAACCAATCCTTTTCTTGATACCGTAAAAGCAAAATCGTATGTAATCGTTCACCTGGAATATCTAAGAAATTCCTGGCATGGGAGAGGGATTTCCGCAGCTCTTTGTTTACCGGCTCTCGAATTGATTAAAACCAAAGGTTTTACTCTCGTTTTCATAGGTAAGGAAACCGGCTTCGAGTCGGAGATTGTTGAAAATTATATTAAAACTAACGCTATAGATCTTAGGCAAAAATCTTCAATAACTGAAATTTTTTATCTAATAAAGAATAGTTCAGGATTTTTCGGCATAGATTCCGGCCCCTTGCATATTGCCCAGCTTTTTAAAATTCCCGCATTTGGTTTATTCGGTGCGACGTCTTCTTTAACTAGAATTAGGCCAAATTCTGACTCGGGAGCTTATAGCTTGTCCAAGTTGGAATGTATCGGGTGTTATCATTATGTTTTTCAAAGCTCTTACAATTACTGCATGCGAGAAAACCAGGAGTGCTCAACATCAATCGATACCGAATGCTTAAACAAAAAAGTTTTGGCCTGGTTAGAAAAAAGATATGATTGGAGCGAAGAATTTGAGATTTTTTCCCGTATACAAAAAGATATCCTAAAATCTTCCAGTTACAATCCTGTATATCCTCCAATCTCAAACAAAGGATCAAGCACGGAATATCCCGATTTATTATGGGCTTTAAGCGATGTAGCCAAATCAGTCCGGCATCTATCTTTTTACTCACAAAATTTCAGCCAACTTGCCCAGGAAAATTTGCTTTTGAAAAAAAGTTTACAATATTTGGGTCTAAGGCTGAACAACAAAGCGTAATACTTTAGCCTAATAAAAAAACCCTTCTCACGACGCGCCTGGTAATTCGGCTAGGTTTTCAGATATAATTTCAAGCCGATCAGAGAGTTGATCAAAATATTCAGGTCGGTTAGAGTAATAATCGTCGATCATCATGTCATTGGTTCGGACGGGTTGATTTTTGATATTTCGAGCTACTTTACGAACAAGTTCGCGGTTTTGATCGACTTTTAATAAAAACTTGATTAAATCGTCATCCTCCGGGCCAATTAAAAATCCATTATATTCATTTTTAAGGCGATCGACAAAGCTGCCAACCGACCAGGCGCATGGAACAATATTATGGGCAAGGACCTCGGATAACGTAAAGCAAAACGTTTCGGGAACAATGGAAAGAAACAGAGCTAAATCAAGGCGGTATTCAGAAAGAAGGGTCGTTAAGTCAAAACGTCGGAAAGAGCCGTGATTGACCGATCCCCATCGGTGAGCGAATTCCTGGGAATCAGAACATGTTCCAACGAAATAAAAGTCGGCGATCAATCTAGCCACAGGGAAAATACGCTTAATGATTTCGAATCCCTTTGTATACTGTAAATTTCCAATAATGCCTATGCGAAGTCGCCGCCCTTCCTGTGCGCCTCCGAATAAATCGATATAATTAAAATTTGTGCCGTGTTCAATAATCCGAAAATTTAACTGTTTATAACGATCATCTAATTGTCTCATAATGCGAATTACACTAGATGATGGACATACTATTTGAACATTTTGCTGATTTAATGCTGCAAAAAAAGCGTCACGGAGCTTTAGCCAGTGCTCGGGTGGGTCTCTATGCGAACCGGAAATAATCGGATTTTCTTTTAGGCATGTTTCCAGTTTGCTATAATTACACATTTTACAGACATTTTTAAAATAGGCATGATAAGCGACGCAAAATGGATAATAATCGTGCCAGATTTTTGTGATAGGTATCCCCATGTGGTAAACATCGAGACTATGGCCTATCGAACTCGAAACGTAGATGTGCTTGACATCGTAATCGGTACATATTTCAGTCAAAACCGCGTGATATTCCTCGTGATGGATTCTGCTGCTTTGAATTGGGTCCTTAAAAACCCAGGACTGTATCACCCTTTGGCTACGCCCTTCTATTAGGGTTAAACCGGTTCCATAATAATCATCGTTGGAATTGGATAAAAGGATAAGATTTTCCGAAAAAAAATCACGCGCGCAAAAGTCGTTGACCCAACACTCCAACCCGCCGCCCCAAGAGTGGATCAGATGCAAATTTTTAGATTTTTGCTTGGATATAAAAGTATATTCATACATTTTAGTCACTAATCCGGTAAACCTCAATTTTTATAAAGGTGCTCTCGCTTGGCCACGGATTTTTGTCAGATCGGGTGTGACGCCGCTTTGTTGATCCTGCCTTTTAATAGATGAAAAACATTTTGCCTGACCGATTCCTTCTTGACGCTACACCTTGATCAAATAAATATCTCGCCGTAGCATAGAACTTATGGATCAAAACTTCTCGGCTTCAACCGCACCTATATCTTCGATCTTAATTATCACAATCCACTGAAACCGCTTTATTATAATTTGAAAACCTATTTTTTGTCAACAATTTACGGTTATTTATAAATATTTTATATAATCACAAACAGATATTTACTACCGTGGATTTAATGGTTTTATATTCCAATTCAGACCTTTCTTGCTTTGATTAGATCCGTGGAACCCACCTATGGCTGTATAATAAAAACTATGGTCACGACCTCAATTGCACTTCTTTTATCCGGAAAATTTAATGGTCTCTCTACTCGTTGAAATCTTTCTTCTTTTCTGGAATTTCTTCTTATAAATATGCCCGGCCATAATTAGCTACATAAAATCCTTGTAATATCATGCATTTGCTGATTAAACACCTTAAGATCGTCATCGATTTAATTAGGCGGTCCGATACGTACTTTTTAAAGGTAACACGCTGAAATCGACGATTATGAATTCTATCCACTCCTCATGACAGAAAGCAAATGACCTTGCACATTTTTTCCTTGATGAAGCTGAGATTGATAGCTATAACAAGCTCGGCACCTTATCTTTCAGGAGTTCAATCGTGTCTTTCACCCAGAAAGCTATTGATATAACTTATGATAAAATAATTTCCTGGCTGTCTCGGCTGAAAAATTCCACCCGGACTTTCAGTTACTTTTATCACCACGGATTTTTCCCAACGATCACACGTATCTGGATCGAACTAACCGGCCAAAACACTCCGCAAGCCCAATATTTAAATTGGATAAACCAGTACGATTTATTAACCCCTGAAGATCGAATCGCCATTCTGGCTCATATCGACCGGTTCGCAATCCATCCCACAATCTCCATTCTCATGCCGACTTACAACACTTCAGCGGAATATTTGCGCGAGGCCCTGGATTCCGTAATAGATCAGCTTTATCCTCATTGGGAACTATGTATCGCTGATGACGCTTCCACCAAACCTCACGTGCAAAATATGCTTCGCGAATATGCTAAGCGAGATCAACGAATAAAGCTGGTTTTTCGCAATGTCAACGGCCATATCTCCGAAGCCAGCAATTCCGCCCTGGAACTGGCTACCGGAGAATTCATCGCCCTTTTGGACCATGATGACCGCCTGACCCCGCACGCGCTTTATTTCGTGGTCAATGAAATCAATGCCCATCCTGAAGCAGATCTGATTTATAGCGATGAAGACAAGCTTGACAGCTTAGGACAGCGTTGTGAACCTCACTTTAAGCCGGACTGGAATCCGGACTTAATGCTCTCTTTTAACTTGATAACTCACCTGGCCGCCTTTCGGACTAAAATTCTTAACAAAATTGGCGGATTCCGAAACGGCTTTGGAGGAGCCCAAGATTACGACTTGGAGCTTCGGGTTATTGACGCGATCCGTCCCGAAAATATCCGTCATATCCCTCATGTTCTCTACCATTGGCGAAAAACCGCCACTTCAACGGCCATGAAATCCAATGCGAAAAACTATGCTTACGATAATGCCCGGAAGGCTATCTACGAACATTTAACCAGGCGCGGCTGGACTGGTGACTTCACGGTGGTTCCTTCCCCCTTAAAAGTTCTGCATCGCGTAGTCCCGCCCTTACCACACCCTGAACCCAGCGTAGCCATCATCATACCGACCAGGGACCGAGCGGATCTGCTAGCTCCCTGCCTGGAAAGCATCCTTCAAAAGACAACCTATGGTAATTATCATATTTATGTCGTGGACAACCAAAGCCGGGACGAATCCACTTTAGACTATTTTAAAAGCATTTCCTCAAATCGATGTATTACTATCCTCAGATACGATCAGCCCTTCAACTATGCGGCCATTAACAATTGGGCGACGACCGAGACAAAAAGCGATCTTTTGGCTCTGCTTAACAACGACATTGAAGTTATTAGCCCGGATTGGCTGACGGAAATGGTCCGGCATGCCTTGAGGCCCGAAATAGGCCCTGTGGGGGCCAAATTGTATTACCCTAACGATACTATCCAACATGGCGGTGTAATATTAGGGGAAGACGTCGGGCCTTGCTCCGCCTATAATGGATGGGATAGAAAATCTAGCGGTCTTTTCGGCCGAGCCATGGTGATTCAGAATTTTTCCGCGGTGACGGCCGCTTGTCTGGTCATCAAAAGATACCTTTTTGAACTGGTCGGTGGTTTTGACCCGGAGACTTTCAAGGTAGCCTACAACGATATCGATTTATGCTTAAGACTCGGCGCCCTTGGCTATCGGACCTTGTGGACGCCTTACGCTGAGCTTTATCATCACGAATCGGCCACGCTGGGCCCGTCTTTGTCAGATAGCCGACAGGAACTATTTCTGCAGGAGTTAAGCAGTTTCAAGGCGAAATGGAAGGAAGTTCTCCGACACGATCCGGCACACAATCCCAATTTAACAACGGATGGTTGGTTCAAACTCGCCTCTCCGCCCCGCATCAAAAAGCCTTGGTTAACACAGGATTATTCTTCTTGACGAAATTCGTTTACCTTTATGGAAAATCTGAGCACCGATAAGCAACCGCCCAAGCAAACGGCGAGAGAACAAACCCCAAACGCGGAAATCTGTAGAACCAGGATTTTCGCTTTTTGGAATTGGCGCGCCGGTGAACCATTACGAAAGGTTTGTCAGTTGGCTGACCGATTACCCCGCATTCAAAAAAAATTAATATCCGCGATACGTTCCCAGGGTGGTTTGGCCATAGTGGTCAAGAGAGGTTTTTATAAAATCAAAATCGCGGGTTTACGTGAATTCGGGCGAGCGATAATTCGAGCACTGAATAGAGATCGCTCGGACGGGGCAAGAAACGATTACCAGGAGTGGATCCGTCGTTATGACACCCTTAATGACGGCCAACAAAGCGAACTGTTAAGACTGGCTGCATCCCTCCCCAAAGCACCGCTGGTATCAATACTCATGCCGGTTTTCGACCCCGAGCCAGAGTTGTTGGTGGCGGCCGTCGAATCGGTTATCGGACAGGTATATTCAAATTGGGAATTATGTATTGTCGGGGATTCCTCCACTGATGAGCGCATACGCTCCATCCTGGAAGACTATGCCGCGCGAGATACCCGCCTAAAAGTCACTTTTCGCGGAACCAGAGGATATGTCTCGGCGGCCTTCAATAGAGCCTTGGACCTGGCTGGCGGCGAATTCATAGCGCTGCTGGACCAAGACGATCGACTATCAGTTCACGCTTTGTATTACCTGGCCGAAGCCATCCTGCGTCGGCCGGAAGCGATGTTGATCTATTCCGACGAAGACCAAATCGATGAAAATTGTCAGCGTCGCGACCCCTATTTTAAACCTGACTGGAACTTGTACTTGTTTCGATCCCAGAATTTTATCCACCACCTTGGAGTTTACCGGACGGAACTGGTGAAGCGTCTAGGCGGATTCCGGGTTGAATTCGAAGGGTCTCAAGACTACGATCTGGCCCTACGCTGCATAGAAGCGGTGGAACCCGGACAGATCGCGCATATTCCGCGGGTTCTCTACCACCGGCGTCGGCATAATGCCGGCTTGGCCGGGGACATAAACGTCAAACCAGACCCTCAACCAGCGGCCGTCAAGGCCATCGATGAGCACTTGCATCGCTGCGGCGTCAGGGGATATGCGGAAATAACCGAATCCGGCATGTTTCGAGTTCATTACGACTTGCCGGAACCGGCGCCGCTGGTCAGTCTCATCATCCTGACCCGCAACAAACCGCGTATACTTCGCAAGTGCATAGACAGCATCCTGGCTAAAACCACTTATCCCCACTACGAGATAATCATCATAGACAACGGCTCCGATGACCCGGCCGCCCAACTCTACCTCCGGCAGCTGGATGACAATCCCCTGATCCGAGTAGTCCAGGACAACCGCTCCTTCAATTTTTCCGCCCTGAACAACCGAGCGGTGACCTTGGTCAAAGGGGAGTTGCTGGCTCTGCTTAACAACGATGTGGAAGTGATATCACCAGGCTGGCTCGTGGAAATGGCTGCTTTGGCTCTGCAGCCGAATGTTGGAGCCGTTGGGGCGCGGCTCTGGTATCCCAACAACACCCTTCAGCATGGTGGTGTGATTACCGGTTTGGGAGGCATAGCCGGGCATGCCCACAAGTATCTTCGTCGTGGGGACCATGGTTATTTTCACCGCGCGGCTTTAACCCAGAATTTATCCGCCGTTACAGCAGCTTGCCTGGTGATCCGCAAGTCAATTTACGAACAGGTGGGCGGGATGGACGAAAATCTGCGAGTTGCATACAATGACGTGGATTTCTGTCTGCGACTCCGGATCGCTGGTTATGACAATGTCTGGACGCCCTATGCCGAATTGTTCCATCATGAATCTGCTTCGCGAGGTTATGAAGACTCACCGGAAAAACTGGCTCGCTTTAACGAAGAAAATAAACTTATCTTACAGACTTGGGGCGCTAGACTGGCTAATGACCCCGCTTACAACCCCAACCTGACATTGGATTACGAGGATTTCAGCCTGGCTTGGCCACCGCGCGTGAACCTGCTCAATACCTGATACGGAACCATATCATTTCAAGCAATATCAACAACGGCGGTAAAAATCTTAAAATCAGCGCTAAATCAAGGGGCTTCGTGGTAGCAAGCGCCGAGATTGGAAAGGCGGTTTCCGAGGCCCGAAGGGAGAAATCTCCGTAGAGATTTCTCTTCGCGGCCTAGGCCGCTCGTCGAGATGACATCTGACGCGCCGTCGGGTGGCAAGTTATAAAGATTTGAACCAACCCCAAGGTGCTTTTTACATGTAGACCACTTATTGCTTGGGCCGCTGAGACCGCTGGTATTGGTCCACGGCCTTATTATGTTCGGCGAGTGTTTTGGAAAAATGGTGGGTGCCGTCATTTTTGGAAACAAAATAAATATAGTCGCCGATAGCCGGTTCGAGGACCGCGCGGATGCTGTCTTCACTGGGATTGGAAATCGGGCCGGGCGGCAGACCGGTGATGACATAAGTGTTGTACGGCGTGGGGGTTTGTAAGTCCTTCTTGGTCAAAGGTCCGGTGAAGTCCTTGATGCCGTAGATAACCGTGGGATCGGTTTCCAGGCGCATACCCTTTTTTAGACGGTTAATAAAGACCCGAGCCACCATGGGGCGTTCGCTGCCCTCCGCGGTTTCCTTTTCGATAATAGAGGCAAGCGTGATGACTTGGTGCCGGGTGAGCCCTTGTATATTGGCTTGATTTTTATACCGATCCCAGACTTGCTTGAATCTGTCGGTCATGGTCTTGATAATGTCTTTGGCCGTATTGCTTTTAGTAAAATTATAAGTTTCCGGGAAGAGATAGCCTTCGAGGGTGATTTCATCCAAGCCCAAGGACGCGATGAACTCCCTGTTCCGACAAAATTCCAGGAATTCCCTCTCGTCCGCCAAACCGGTCTTGGCGGCCAGGATGGCGATTTGGGCCATGTTCCGGCCTTCAGGGATGGTCAATGAATAAAGTTTGAAATTGCCTTTTATCAGGGAATCGATTATTTCCGGCGTATTCATGCTGGTGTCCACGATCTGCTCGCCAGCTTTAAGCTTGGGCCCCACTCGGCGTAAGGCGACATAATAATAAAAAGCATCCGCCGATCGAATGGCTCCGGCCTCTTCCAGCAAATGCCCGATCTGCCGAACGTTGGCTCCCTGCGGTATCTCCACAACCAGCTTGCGGGCTTCAACTGAGACCGGCATAAGGTATGAGCGATACTCCAACAAAGCCACGAAGCCGGCGATCAAGCCTAATACCACGAAAATGCCCAGAATCTGCATCATTCGCCATAACAGGCGCCCGACTCGGCGCAGCGTCGATGGTCCGGACGGTGGGGACGGTGGAGCGGGTGTTTCCAGCGTCGGTAGGGGTGGTTCAGTTAAGGCCGCGTCCTCTGTTGGAAGAGCAGGCTCGATTACTGGCGGTGATGAATGATCTTCGGTATTAGGCATATGTTTATCGGTCTGAAATGGGCTGTGGCCGGTCCGCTCCTTGGCGGGTCCGCAGGTAATCCAAGTAGCCTTGAAGTATATAGGTCGCCGCTACTTTGTCCATGACTTTTTTCCGTTTTTTTCGAGTCATATCCGCATCGATCAAAACTCTTTCCACGGCGGCCGTGGATAAGCGTTCATCCCAAGTATCCACCGTCAATCCACGCTTTTTGAGTTCTTCAGCCATTTCCAGGATTTTTTCGGCTTCCGGTCCCAGGCGTCCATCCATTCGGCGCGGCAAGCCAAGGACCACCAGGTGGACCTGGTGTTCCAGAGTCAGGGCAACTATTTGATCGACAAAAAGTTTTAATGATTTTCTTTCAATTACCGTCAGGCCATTGGCAGCCAAAAGAAGTTCATCGGACACAGCCACGCCGACCCTTTTGGTCCCCATATCCAAGGCCATTATTCTCAATATAATCCTCCCTGAAAAACTTTTCGCTTCAGGCTCCTATCATTTTTAAAGAAATATGGCAAGTTTTTTGCCGCGGCCCCGGATAATTGGGATTATAATGATTTGATTTTCACAATTTTCGAAACAGGCCGTCCACTACGGAGACATTCCCAATGGCTAAACAAATTATCCTGGGCACCGCCGGTCACATCGACCACGGTAAAAGCAGTCTGGTCCTCACTCTCACCGGAATCGATCCGGACCGCCTCAAGGAAGAAAAGGCGCGGGGGATTACCATCGAGTTGGGATTCGCCCATATGACCTTGCCGGATGGACGGCGTATCGGCATCGTCGATGTGCCGGGACATGAAAAGTTTGTTCGTCACATGGTCGCCGGGGCCACCGGTGTGGACATTGTGGCTTTGGTCATTGCCGCGGATGAAGGAGTCATGCCCCAGACCAGAGAGCACCTGGAAATCTGCCAACTCCTGGGTATCGGTTACGGTTTGGTGGTTCTGACCAAGATCGATCTGGTTGAGCCCGATTGGTTGGGTATGGTGGCCGAGGACGTCCGGGAATTTGTCAAAGGCACTTTTCTGGAAGGAGCACCCATCAACAACTTTTCCGCTCACACCGGTAAAGGCATGGAAGACGTAGTCCGGACCATTATGGATTTGGCGCGAAAAGTCGAGGAACGTCAAGCGGGCAGTATCTTCCGCATGCCGTTGGATCGAGTTTTCACCATGAAAGGCTTCGGCACAGTGGTCACCGGAACCACCCTCTCCGGGCGCTTGTCCGTGGGCGATACCGTAATGGTTTACCCCGGATCTCTGACCGCCAAGGTCCGAGGGTTACAAGTGCATAACGATAGCGTCACCGAAGTTGAAGCCGGACAGCGCTCGGCCGTCAATCTACAAGGGCTGGAAAGAGACAGTGTGGAACGCGGCCAGGTTCTGGCCCCACTGGAGACTCTCCATTCCAGCCGTCGCCTGGACGTTTGGGTCCAGTATCTGAGCAGCCAGGAAAAACCTCTCAAGAATAGGGTCCAAATTCGTTTTCATGTCGGAACTTCCGAAACCTTGGGCCGATTGCTGCTCCTGGACCGGGAAGAACTGGCTCCGGGCGAGTCCGGACCGGCCCAGGTGTTGCTCGAAAATGAAGCGGTCTGCCTGGCCGGAGATCGCTTTGTTCTGCGCAGCTATTCTCCCATGCGGACTATTGCCGGAGGCGAGGTTCTCAACCCGCTGGCCCCCAGACGCAAGCGTTTTAACGACCAAACCTTGGCCGACCTGACCATTTTAAAACAGCGAGACCCGGTGGACAGCATCCAAGTATTGATAGATAGCGCCGGGGCGATTGGAACTTCAGCCCGAGACTTGGCCGGCCTCATCGACCTGCCAGGCAAGCAGATCAAAACCGCTTTGGATCGCATCCTGTCGCGCCGAACGGCGATAGCCTACGACAAGGAACAGGGTCGGGTGATCGGTGGAAAAACCTATGACCAACTGAAAGCCCGAGTTACCGAGATTCTGAATGAGTTTCACCGGCAATATCCGGTCCGCCCCGGCCTGGTCAAAGAAGAACTTAAAACCCGTGTCCCTGGCCTGGCCGATGTCAAGCTGCTGGTCTTTTTACTGGACCGCATGGTGGCCGGCGGTGAGATAGTCCTGGAACGGGAAATAGTCCGCCTGGCCAGCCACCAGCCCAACTTGGCTCAAGACCTTAAAAACATTCAAGATCATCTAATCAGAATTTTTGAAGAATCAGCTCTGACCCCGCCGTATCTCAAGGAAATAGCGTCCAGTTTGCCTGGTTCGCCGGCCCAGCATAAGGAAGTAATCGAGCATCTGGTAAAAACCGGCGTCTTGGTGAAAATCAAATCCGACCTTTTTTTCCACAAGGAAGCGATCGAGCGGCTGTGGTCCAGCATCAAGACCCTGATACAGGCCGACGGTGAACTGACCATGCCTCAGTTCAAGGAGGCGACCGGTCTTTCCCGTAAATACTTGATACCTATACTGGAATATTTTGATGCCCGCGGCTTGACCATGCGAGTCGGCGACAAGCGTTTCCTGCGCACGGAAAAGAGCTGACACCGGCCGACCAGGCAATACACCACGATTAGTTGCGGTTAGAGCGATGCTCGAAAGTTTTTTCGGAATGATGCGGTCAAAATCTCAGCTCATTCGCGAACACCCCAGTCTGTCATTACCATGGAAGCACGGGAACAAGGTCACAACCGAGTCCCCATCCGTCATTCCAGCCGACACCGGAATCCGGTCTTACCTCAACCACTTGGACCCCGATTTTCGCCGGGGTGACGGCGTGCTTTCATATGTGGGGGTGAGAAACCCTCTCTCATGAATGATTTCGACCGAAGGGAGAAATCTCATTGTGATTTGGAAGTATTGGAGGTTCCTCGTTGCGGGCTGTGGCCGCTTTTCGAAATGTCGATGATACTTCAAAACGAAGAAACTTCCGAGAACCAACATATATTTGATATTTGAATCCGTTGATTTTAACAAACCACGATTGAACATGCGGGCGAGCGGCATTCCCCATAGCTTGCCGCTGGGAGCTTAAATCAGTATTATTTTCTTCGATACAAATTGAAGGACGCGGAGTAATTATCCAGGACCATCCGGGAAATGCGCGCCGTGACAATACCGAATTCATCCAGAAAGTATTCTTCCTTGATTCGTTCTTGCCGCAAAGCCTCGGTTTCAACAATAATCGACGGATCGAGTTTAGGCGCCTGGCCGTTGATGTGCAGGTTGCGGTCGTACGGGAAAAAAATTTCGTTCCAATACACGCAATCGCCCTTGATCTGCCTCGTGGCCGGGTCAACTTCGTCACATTCCAGATAACGGAACCGTCCAATGTTATGCCGTGGATCATAGGCAGGTCGACTGACTTGATAGACTTGGTCCGCCGGCGGCAGCCGGCGACCTTTTTCGAAAATCACATCCACATAATCGACGCCGCCCTGCCCGACCCGGATAACCCCGAAATTGTTATTAAGTCGATCCTGAACCGTCAGGTCCGGGGACACGGCTTGAATAGCCGCGCCAATGGCCACGGAGGCAAAGGGATATAGGCTTACGTGGATTTTAGACCGGCCGAAACGGTCCCTGAGCGCCTTGGGGACCAAGGCCAAAAGGCTTCCGCCGCCGACCAGGACAATCCGATCGGGAGATTCTGGCAAGCCTTTAGTTTCAGAGAGGAGTTCGTCGACTAGATCGATGGTTCTTTCCATGAGAGGATGAGCTTCGTCCTGAAATTCCTTGATAGGAACCGAAACTACGCCCTGACTGGTATCTACGTGTAATTTTTGCGTATATGAGCCAATGCTTTCCTTGACCGTCCGCGCGGCCTGAAGCATTTCCACTCTTTCCCGGCCTTCAAATTTGTATTCCAGCCTATCTTCCACGAGCTTGAGCAGAATTTCATCAAAATCATCCCCGCCCAGACGGCTGATGCCCCGAGATAAAAGCGGGTCGTAATGACCTCGCCGAATGGATAGCAAGGTAGTATCGAAGGTTCCGCCCCCAAGATCATATATTAGAACGTCGGCCTCCACCCGGTCCCAGCGCTTGTATCTTTCTCGAACGAACTGGATACCCGCGGCGCAAGGTTCATCCAAAATACGCAAAACTTTGAACCCGGCTTGATGAAACGAGTTCAGGGTCACATAACGCTGGGAACTGGAAGCATTCGCCGGCACGGCGATTACGGATTCAATCAAAACTTCGTCCACCTCCAACGCCTGGAGGATAGCCTTGTGGATGGCGGATAAAAACCCGGTCAATAAATCCGCTACGAAAAAATTAGCCGGACCTAAACTTATTTCCCGGTTTTCGGACCAGTCTTGAAGAAAACGTTTAATGGACGGGACCATGACCGCTCCTTCCTCGAAGTGTTCGAGGAAACATTTCATGGCCGCTGGACCATAGTATAATTTCTCATTGAACCAGGTTATGCAGGAAGGCACGTGCTCTCGATGCAGGATTTCGCCTTCATATTCGAAAGGCAGACGAAGGATGGGATAGTTGCCGGCATCCGCCAGGGCGACAAGGGTATGAGTCGTTCCGAAATCGACTCCGACCCGAACCACCCCTCCGGCTTTCCCCTCCTCCGAGGACATGTTTTACCTCCAACCTTAATTGGATAACGATGAAATGGCGATGCAGGATTATTTTAGCACACCAATCGCTTCCAAAGTCCGTCTTTCCTTTTTGATATTGGCCGCCAGCAGGAATATCCCGGCGGCTAACAAGACCATATCCCTGACTAGTGTCAACCAGTTCGCGGGATCGCCGCCGGCGCTGGTGCTGAAACAACCGCAATGAACGTTGATTCCGCGGATAAGGTTAAAGGTGAGCACTCCCCCAAAAAGCGCCAGCAAGAAGCTGGTCCAAGCCGTGGTCCCCAAGGGAAGCCATCCGCAAACCAACAATAATCCCATGACCATTTCCAGCCAAGGCAAGACAATAGCCGCCAAATTGATCAATTGATCCGGGAGAATCTGATAATTATAAATTATTTTGGCAAAATCCTGAGGATGGATTATCTTGTCCCAACTGGCGAACATGAAAAGCAAACCCAAAGCCAAACGAAGTAAAAAGACGAACGTTCTGTTAAAAGACATATTATTAGCTCCTGGACTATCGATTTCAGTGCTCCGGGCCGGTTTCCACGGGCAAACCGCCGGCTTCCCACACCGTCCAGCCATTGACCAGGACTCTAACCTGCGAGTATCCCGATTTTTGCAGGCTTGCGGCCAGTTCCAAACTCAGGTCGCAGGTTTCTCCGTCGCAATAGGTTATTATCAACGCGTCGCGCGACAATCCGGCCAGGGTTGAGGATGATTTGGCGGCATACAGTTCAGGGGGCAGGCTCTTGGCGCCTTTTATATGCCCGAACTCATAAAAGGCTTGAGGCCGAGCATCAAGAAAAGCGGCTTTCCCCGAGGCATGTACTTTCTGGGCTTCGCTCAAGGGAATGGTTTTAGGGCTGCCTAAAACCTGTTCAACCCGGGCTTGAGCCGACCAGTTTCCGACCAACGGCAGACCATTGGATCTAAAAAGATTTACGCTGAGTCCCAGGCAAATCGAGACCAGGATGATCAAGCCACCCTGCCATATAATTTTTAGAATTATTTTTTTCCCAATCATAGGACCGGTCATAACCTCCGTGTTTTTTCCTCCGATAATATCCAAAGCCTTGTCCATGGACAATATAGGTTCTACTTTCCTATCGACCCGGCGCCAAAGGCATATTTTTTATCCGCCAATTACCAATGCCAATATAACATGGTTATAGTTTTGAATCGACTTGGAGTCCGGCGGCCGTCTTTTGCCGTTTCCCCTCAATTTTTCGTTTCAATCCCGGACTAATCCACATCTGGGCCACCAGAGTTCCGGCCAACATCAATCCCGCGCCGAACATGCCCCGATTGGTCATGGCTTCTCCCAGGATCAGCCATCCCGCCAACGCGGCAAAGACTGATTCCAAGGCCATGATAATGGCCGCATGGGCCGGAGGAGAATGCTGTTGTCCTATGATCTGCAAGGTAAAACCTAGGGCCACGGACATTCCTCCGCCCCAGAGGATGGGGATGAGCGCCGCTTGTATGGATATGACGGAGAATGACTCTCCGAGAATCACAGCGGTGATTAAACTGAGAATGGCGCAAACCACGGCTTGTCCACAAGCTAAAAAACAAGCATCTATCTTGGGTGACAACCAACCCACCATCCATACATGCGCGGCCCAAACGACGGCGCAAGCCAAGACCAGGCCGTCACCCCGAGCTAAAGTAAATTGTTCGGTAACGCTGAGTAGGTACAGGCCGATGGTGCCCATGGCGATCCCCAACCAGCATCCCAAGTTGGTCTGCCGCCCCCACATCAATCCCAGTAGAGGAACCATAACTACATATAAACCGGTAATGAATCCCGCTTTGCCGGCCGTAGTGTAGACCAACCCCATCTGCTGCAAGTTGATGCCGACAAACATTACCAGTCCGGCTAATAAGGCGCCGCAATACACTCGCCACCGGCGACCGGCGGCCCACAAAAAATCCGGAGGCGGCTTGTGACGGCGGACCCAGACTAAAGGCCAAAGAAGAGCCGCACCTAAACTAAAACGGACGCCGGTGAAAACAAAAGGGCCAAGGTTATCCATACCGGCCCGCTGAGCCACAAA